>JAPOZD010000151.1 GCA_026706245.1 Alphaproteobacteria bacterium | reverse complement strand
ATTCGGGCGATCCCTCACTCTATGGCGCCATTGCCGAACAGATGCGTCGCCTGGACCGGCTGGGTATCGGCTACACGGTCACACCGGGGGTGCCTGCCTTCGCCGCCGCCGCCGCCGCGCTCGGCATCGAACTCACCGTGCCGGATATCGCCCAGACGGTCACGCTCACCCGGACAGCTGTGCGCGCAACGGGCATGCCTCCCGGCGAAGAGCTCGCCGCCCAGGCGCGGAGCGGCGGGACGCTTGCGATCCACCTCTCAACCGCCAACCTCGCCAATGTCGTCCGCGCGCTCGCGCCGGAGCTGGGCGAAGACTGCCCGGTCGCCGTCGTCTATCGCGCCAGCCAGCCGGACCAGAAAATCGTGACCGGCACGCTTGCCACGATACGCGAGCGGGTGAAGGCGGCGGGCCTCGCCCGCAGCGCGCTCATTCTGGTCGGCAGGGCGCTCGAGGCCGGAGAGTTCAGGGAGAGCCGCCTCTACGATCCCGCGCATCATCACGCATCGCGGCCGCGGCGGCGATAATCCGCCGCGTCTCGGACCAGAGCCGGTAATCGTCGAGGCCGTCCAGCGGGGTCCAGCGCGCCTCCGCCGCATCGTCGCCCGCCACCGCCTCGCCGGAGACCCACTCGGCGGCGAAATCGATCAGGGTGTAATGTGAAACCGTAGCGCCGGTCGCGTCGCGGCGGATGCCGTCCACGACATCGACAAGGCCAATCAGCGCGATCTCGACCCCGGTTTCCTCGCGGATTTCGCGGCGGGCGGCGTCGCGGACGGTTTCGCCCCGCTCCTGCTTGCCGCCGGGAATGCTCCACTGGTCCTTGCGCGGCGGCTCGCCCCGCCGGACCAGCAGCACATCGTCCCCGCGCAGGACGACCACTCCGACACCCACGACCGGCCTGTCCGCGCCATCCATTGCCGCGCCTCTCGAACGTCAGGCCATATACTGGCCGCCGTTCACCGAGACTGTCGAGCCGGTAACGAAACAGGCGTCGTCCGCGACGAGGAAGCGCACCACATGGCAGATCTCCTTCGGGTCCCCGAACCGCCCGACCGGGATATTGCCCTTGATGACCTCCTGCACGCGCTCCGGGATCGCCCGCACCATCTCCGTATCCACATAGCCGGGGCAGATGGCGTTCACGGTGATGCCCTTGGACGCGTTCTCGAGCGCCAGCGCCTTCGTGAAGCCGAGAATGCCGGCCTTGGCGGCGGCATAGTTGGTCTGGCCGATCTGTCCCGTCTGGCCGTTGACGGACGAGACATTGACGATGCGTCCGAAGCCCCGGTCGCGCATCTTGCCGATCACGACGCGGCACATGTTGAAGCAGGAGGTGAGATTGGTCTCGATCACCTCGTGCCAGGCTTCCTGCGGCATGCGGTGCAGGAAGACATCGTGCGTGATGCCGGCATTGTTGATGAGGATATCGACCGGCCCGTGGCTTTCCTCCAGCTTGTGGACCGCGCGCTCGCAGGCGTCGTAGTCGGAGACATCGAACTGCTGGATGTCGATGCCGGTCTCCTCGTGGAACCGCTCGGCGCGCTGGACATTGAGATGGAAGCCGGCCACCACGTCATAGCCGTCAGCCTTCATGCCCCGCGAAATTTCCGCACCAATCCCTCTCGTGCCGCCGGTAATCAGGGCCACTCTCGGCATTGTCTCGGCTCCTTGTTTTTTTGCAATGCACAAAAGATGGCAGTTTCATGCTGCAATGCAACATATCAGTGCTGTCCGTGGCATCGTGTCACGGAAGGCCGTTCATCCAGGCAAGCAGGGGCCGCCAGACACGCCGGGGCGCTGTTTTCGACGCCATGAGCCCGATATGTCCAAGGCGCGGCCGGCGCACGGTTGCGTCGGGCAGGGCGCGCGCGAGCGCGAGTGCGGAAGCGGGGGGCACGATCCGGTCGCCCGCGGGAACGACGACCAATGCCGGCAACGCCGCGGCCTCGGGCCGGACCGGCTCGCCGTCGATGTGCCATTCGCCGCGCACGGGCTCGTTGCGGCCGTACCAGCCAGCGAAGCACTCCCGCGCGACCGGCGCCGCCAGGGGCACGCCGTCATTCACCCAGTCCTCGAGTTCCACGAAGGCCCGCTCCGCTTCCGAACCGGGCTCCAGCGCGCCGAAGGCCAGGAACTTCCTCGGCGTGAGCATCGGGTCGAGGGCGTAGAAGCAGGTCTGGAGCGCGTCGACCGGCATTTCCCCGCTGCCGGCCAGCATCTCCGCAAAGGCGGTGCCGGCGAAGGCAAGCCGCCGCGCTTCCGGGCCGCCGCCGCCGTGGAAGTCCCAGGGCACGGCGAGAAGCGCCAGGCCGGCGAATGGCAAGGACGCCCGCAGCACCGTCGCAAGGGCCAGCAGCCCGCCCATGCAGTATCCGATGACAACCTGCGGGCGCTCCGACAGGCGCGCCGCCTCGCAGGCAAATGGCTCCAGGATGTTCCGGATATAGCCCGTGCAGTCGAAGCCGCGCTCGCGCTCGCCGGGGCTTCCCCAATCGACGAGCAGCACGCGCCAGCCGCGGGCCGCAAGCCACCGCGCGAAGCTGCGCCGTCCCGACAGGTCGCAGACATGGTAGCGGTTGACGAGCGAGGGCACGACCAGCGCCGCCCGCTCGCCCTCGCCATAGGAGAGCAGCCGTGCCGCGCCGCTTCGCGCGACGACCGTTTCCGCCCCGGATGCGCGCCGGAAGGGGTGAGCGCAATAGCGGGCGATTGCCGCCTCGAAATCCGTAAGGCGCTGTAGCGCTGCCTGCCCGACCGCTTCGGGAGCCACGGCAAGTCCGGCGGCCTCACCGGCGAGGTCGCGGTGCCAGAGGAGCGCGCTAGCCGGCCCCGCCGCGGCCGCTGCCGCCGCACCGCCCCATACCGTCGCCGCCGTCGCCATGTGGAGCACCAGCGGCCTTGGGCCCGTCCTTCCGGCCGGAAGCTTCATCCGGCAGCGGCGGGAACGCCAGACTCGCGGTCTCGCGCCACCAGGCAAGAATGTTCCTTTCCCAGAGGTCCAGGAATTCGTCCGCCTGTTCCTTGTCCGGCTCTTGACTCATCGTCACAGGATTTTACATTAGATAGAAGGGCTTGCGCCCGTCGTAATTGGATAACGGATTTTGATTGGATAGAGGTTGTCATGATGCCTTCCCGCCCGGGCCGGGTTCGGGCTGCCCTCTTCGTGGACTTCGACAATGTATTCCTCAGCCTGGAAGCCGTCGATGCGCGCGCCGCCAAGCGGTTCGCTGAACAGCCGGGCCGCTGGATGCACTGGCTGGAGCGCGGCTACCATACCACCGGCGGCGGCCGGGAAGGCCGCACGCGCCGCGCGCTGCTCATGCGCAAGTGCTATCTCAATCCCGCGACCTTCTCCCGGTTCCGCGGCTTCTTCACCCGGAGCGCGTTTTCCGTCATCGACTGCCCACCGCTAACCGGAGGCGGCAAGAGCGGCACCGACATCTACATGGCGATCGACATCATGGATGCCCTCGACCATGCCACGCCCTTCGACGAGTTCATCATCCTGTCGGCCGATGCCGACTTCACGCCGGTCCTGCTGCGCCTGCGCGCCCATGACCGGCGCACGGCAATCCTCGCCAATGCCGTGGTGGCGCCGGCGCTGACGGCCGCCTGCAGCTACACCATCGAGCAGTCGGTATTCATCGAGAGCGCGCTCGGAGATGCATCCGCGAGTGTCCCCGGCGCAACGGGAACGGGTCCGGCGGACGGCGCACGCCCGTTCCAGCCCCGTCCCTTCACGCCCCGGCCATCCCTGACGGGCGATTACTCGGTGCTTCCGGAGGTCGCTGCGGTCCTGCATGAATCGATCGAGCAGGACGGGCCGATCCCGGCCGCCGAACTGCCGCACTTCTTCTTCCGTTTCGCCAATTTCCGCAACAGCGACTGGTTCGGTTTCCGGTCCCTGCGCCGCCTCGCCGAGGCGCTGACGACCGTCGATCCCATGCTGGAATGCGGGGAGCCCGGCGAAGAATGGCAGATGGCGTTGCGCGAAGCGCCGCTGGAGGCCGCGCCCGCCGAGACGTTCGAGTTCGAGGCGCCGGCGGAAGCCGAGGAAAGCAGCGAGGGGCTGCCCGCCCTGATCGAGACGATCCACCACCTGGTCGGGATTCCGGCACTGGATCCCGACGGGTTCGACCTCCTCTTCGAGCATATGGCGAAGCTGTTCGACGAAGGCGTGACCGACCGGGCCGCCATGACCCGGCTGCTCCAGGAGCGGGCCGGCGAGGAAGGCATGCCGCTCCCGCGCGAAGCGGCGGAGTTCGTCACCACCGGGCTCTGGCAATCGGGTTTCGACGTGGCTTCGGACGCCTCCGACCCGGACGTGGTGGCGAAGGCGTTCCGGGACTATATCGTCGTCAGGTGCGAACAGGCGCAGCGCCCGTTGAGCGCGGAAGAGCTTGCGCTGGTAGATGAGTGGCTGGTGGGGGCCTGACCCGCATTCCTGTGCTATGCTGCACCGCAACCTGGACCCGATGAGGCGGCAGCATCATGGCTGCGACCGAGGAAGGGGCCCCGATCCGCATCCGGAAATATGCGAACCGGCGCCTCTACAACACTGCGACCAGCAGCTATGTGACCCTTGCGGACCTGGCCCAGCTGGTCCGTGACGGCGTCGAATTCACGGTCGAGGACGCCAAGAGCGGCGAGGACCTGACGCGGGCGACGCTCACCCAGATCATCGTCGATGAGGAGCAGAGCGGCGCAAACCTGCTGCCGGTCTCGCTGCTGCGCCAGATCATCTCCATGTACCGCGACAATGCCGGCTGGATGCTGCCGGCCTATCTCGAGCAGTCGATGGAGTGGTTCACCGCCAATCACGATGCCATGCGGCGCGAGGTCGAACGCGCCTACGGGGCGGGAACCGCGTTCGGCTCCCTTGATGAT
>JAPOZD010000296.1 GCA_026706245.1 Alphaproteobacteria bacterium | reverse complement strand
GCTACGCTTTTCGGCCCGCTCCTTGCGGAGCGAACGCCTGGACAGCGACGCAGGCCGTGACCCTGGTGAGAAATGCGGGTTAACCGCGGTCCCGGCGCCGCGATCCATTACGAGACGCACGGCGAGGGGCCTGCGGTCCTGCTCAGCCACGGCTTTGGGCTGACGGCGCGCATGTGGGCCGGGCAGGTGGAGGCGCTGGCGCCCGCCAACCGGCTCATCCTCTGGGACCTGCGCGGGCACGGGCGCAGCGACTCGCCGGAGGACCCCGCGCTCTACGATCCGGAAGCCTGCGTGGCCGACATGGTAGCCCTGCTGGATGCGGAGGGAATCGAGCGCGCGGTGGTCGGCGGCCTCTCGCTCGGCGGCTACCTGTCGCTCGCCTTCCATCTCCGCCATCCGGATCGGGTGCGGGCGCTGATGCTGTTCGACTGCGGCCCAGGCTTCCGCCGCGACGAGCCGCGCGAGGCATGGAACGAGCGGACGCGCAAGCGAAGCGGGCGGATCGCAGCAGGCGACGCGCGGGCGCTCGCTGAGCTTGAGCCGGGCGGCCACCGCGACCTCGCCGGCGTCGCCCGCGCGGCGCGCTGGACGATGCTCCACCATGACGGCAGCGCGCTCGAATCCCTGCCTTCGGTCCGGGCGCCAACGCTGGTGCTGATCGGCGAGCATGACGCACCCTTCCGCGGGGCAGCCGACTACATGGCCCGGAAGATCCCGAACGCCGAACAGGTCGTGCTGCCGGAGGCCGGCCACACCGCCAATCTCGACAATCCCGCGGCGTTCAATGCCGCCGTTTCCGCATTCCTCGCCCGACTGCCTGCATGACGACGCCTGTCGACAGCTTCTCCCGCGATGCGCGGGTCATCGGCCTCGTCGCAGCCGGGCACACGATGAGCCACATGTTCGTCTTCCTGCTGCTGCCGCTGTCGGTGCGCATGCATGACGAGCTCGGCTTCAGCTATCTCGAAGTCGGCATCCTCGCGGGCGCGTTCTCGGTGGGCGCCGCGGTCTGCCAGACGGGCATCGGCTTCGTCGTGGACCGCATCGGCGGGCGGGCGCCGCTCATCCTGGGCGTCGCCGTGCTTTCCGGAGCCGTGATGGGCTTCGGGCTGGTCGATTCCTTCTGGGCCATGCTGCCGCTCGCGGTCATCGGCGGCATCGCCAACTCCGTCTTCCACCCCGCCGACTACGCCATCCTGTCGGCATCGGTCGCCGAGCACCGCATGGGGCGCGCCTTCTCCATCCACGCCGTCGCCGGCAATACCGGCTGGATTCTGGCCCTGCTGGGCCCCGACCTTGCCGATATCGTCGGCCTGAAGGGCGTCTTCCTCGTCGCCGGCGCTATCGGCATCGCCGTCTCCTTCGCGCTCCTGCTCCAGTCCCGGCATCTGGAGAGCGCCGACGGCAGGGCGCGGCGGCGCGAACAGGGCGGCTCGACCTCGGACGGCATCGCGCTGTTGCTGACCGTGCCGGTCATCCTGCTGTTCCTGTTCCAGATGTTCCATTCCATGTCGCTCGGCGGCATCCGCACCTTCGGCATTCCGGCGCTGCACGACCTGCGCGGCTTCGAGGACACGGTCATCAACAAGGCCCTGATCGCCTATATGGTGGCGGCCTCGGTTGGCAATCTCCTCGGCGGCTGGCTGGTGGACCGCACCGGCCGCCCGCAGCTCGTGTTCTTCGGCGCCATCGGCACGGTCTTCATCGCGGTCAACATCATCGGCGCGGTTCCGCTGCCGCTTTACGGCATCGTCCCGCTGATGATGGTCTCGGGCGTCGCGCACGGCGCGATCATGCCGACCCGCGACCTGCTGGTGCGCCGCATCTCGCCGCCGGGGCAGATGGGCAAGGTGTTCGGCTTCACCTCCACCGGCCTTTCCATCGGCGGCTTCATGACCCCGATCCTGTTCGGCTGGGTGATGGACATGGGCGACCCGAGCTGGGTGTTCTTCGGCAGCGCGGCCGTCATGCTGCTCGCCGTCGCCACCTTCGTCGAGACCAACCGCAATGTCGGCAGAGCGAGGGCAACGGCATGAACCGGCTTCCCACGGGCAACGAACTCTTCCTCGACCATGTCGGCTATTTCCTCGCCGACCTCGAAGGAGCGGCGGCGCGCTTCGGGCGGCTCGGCTTCACCGTCTCGCCGGTCAATATCCACTACAACGACGCCGACGGCGAACTGGTGCGCTCGGGCACCGCCAACCGGCTGATCGTCTTCGAGGCGGGCTATATCGAGGCGCTCGGCCAAGTCGCGGATACGCCGCTCGGGGCGGAACTCGCCGCGGGCGTCGCGCGATACGAGGGCCTGCACCTGCTCGCGCTCGCGCATGGGCGGGTCGAGGAGCACGATGCCGGCGGCACGGACATGCGGCCGACCGTCTTCCTGCGCCGCCCGCTGGAGGACGGGCGCATCGTCCGGGCCACCGTCCGCCGGGCGACGGCCGCGGCGATGCCGGAAGGCCGCGTGCAATTGCTGACTCACGAGACGCCGGAGCTGATCTGGCTGCCCGGCATGGATCGCCACGCCAACGCCGCCCGCGCGCTCACCGGCTATCTGCAGATCGTCGCCGATCCGGAAGAGGCGGCCGAGCGCTACGCCCGCTTCGCCAATCGCCCCGCGCGCAGGTCGGGACCGGTCTTCGAGATCGCGCTCGACCGCGGCCGCTTCGCGCTCGCGGGCCCGGATGCGCTCGGCGCGCTGCTGCCGGATGCGACCCGTCCACCGCTACCCTTCGCCGCCGCCGTCGGCATCGAAAGCGCCGACCTCGACCGCACGCGTTTCCTTCTTGCGAACGCGGGCATTACCATCCATGGGCGGCCGGATCGCCTGCTGGTCCCGCCTTCGGAGGGCCTGGGCGCCTGGATCGACTTCCACCGCGCTGGCGCACCGCCGTTATGGGCCGCATGACAGAATAGTCCTTCGAATTTCACTAAAATGAACAATTTCCGATATTTTTGAATTTTGTTCCCGATATAGGCTTGACATCTGGCGGATTGTGGTATGATGGTCCCCAGGGAAGCGGACTCCGGAGCCGCGTCCCCGGTGCTGCACGGCCGAGCGGCGCCGATTTTTGAAAACCCGTGAGAAGCCGACGGGAGAAGTGCGCCCTCTGCCTCGCGCGCGCAATCAGGCGCGCGAACCGCGCCGGCGCCGACACGCGCCCGCGCAGGTTACGCGCGGAAAAGGGACCCGCTCCTCGTCGGGAAAGGAGAGACGATGACCGCAACCGACCCCCGCGCCGGCCTGCCCCGGACCCCGATCCGGGGACTGGCGGCGATGCTGGCCGAAAGGCTGGCGCCCACCGCGACGGACCTCTGCCCGGCTTCCCTGCAAGCAGGGGAACCGATCGACAATCGGACGGCTTCATGCCCGAACCGACCACAGCGTATGAACTCCGGGCATGCAAAACATGACATTTCATGACGCCGGCCGGAGAGGGCCATGACAGAACATGACATCCCATGACACTTTGCGGGGCGGTCTCCGCTGCCTCTGCGCCTTTCCGGGCCGCAGCCTAGCCGCGCTTGTGGCGGCGGGGCGGCGTGCGGGCCGCTTCCTCGATCCGCCCGGCGCGCGATTTCGGTTCCGCGAACAGGTCCTCTTCCGGGCGGCGGGCGGCAAGGAGCCGGTCCATCGCGCTCTCATGCGGTTCGAGGCTTCCGTCGGCGAGGATATGCGCAATTTCCAGCCCGTGTTCCTCGAGCGAGCGGGAGACCAGCAGCGTCCGGTGGCAATGGAGCGGGTCTTTTTCCGCGCACATCAGCGCCAGACGATGCTCCGCCGCGCCGCGCAGCACGCGCCCGATTCCCTCGCGGTAGAGCGGCGTCTGCGCCAGAAGGTCGTAGCGGACCGTCCCGTCCTCGTAGCAGGCCGGGTCGTCCGGCCGCCCGCCGAGCTCGCGTCCGAGCCAGACATAGGCAATGTCGTTGCCGGCAAGCGAGGCCGAGAGCGCGTTGCGGTTGAACTGCGGATTGAAACGGCTGTAAGGCGCGGAGCGCACGTCGGCGAGCGCCGTCACGCCATGCCGGGTCAGAAGCGCCAGGAAAGCTTCCGGCGCATGGTTGGAATGGCCGACGGTCAGGACCTGCCCGGGCCGGTCGCCGGCGCTGCTCAAAGCCGGAACATCGGGAAGCGGTCGCCGGGGGCAATGGCGGCCACGTCCTCGGGCACGTCGAGCAGGCCGTCGGCCTCGGCCATGACGCGCAGCAACGCCGAGCCGTCGGGGCCGGCCTTCCGGGCCGAGCCGTCCTCGCCGAGGCTGACGCGCAGCCATTCCCGTCGGCCGGTCTTCTTCTTCATGGCGAAGCCGGCGGGCACGAGCGTGGAGGGCGGGGCTTCCCAGCCGGCCCCGCCCAGCAGGCCGAGCATCGGCCGCACAAGCATCAGCAGGCAGGCGGCGGCGGCCACCGGATTGCCGGGGAGGCCCACAAAGGCCGCGCTTCCGATGCTGCCGAGCGCCAGCGGCCGGCCGGGCTTCACCGCGAGACGCCAGAAATGCAGCTCCGGCACGGCGGCCGCCACATGGTCCTCGTCGCCGGTCGAGATGCCGGCCGAGGTCATCACCACATCGTGCCCGGCCGCCGCTTCGGCGAGCGCCGCCTTCACCGAGGGCGCGTCGTCGGCAAGGATGCCGAGATCGGTCACGGCGAGGCCGTCGGCCTCCAGGAAGGCGCGCAGCATCGTGCGGTTGGAGTCGTAGAGTTGCCCCGGCGCCAGCTTTTCGCCGGGCAGCGCGAGCTCGTCGCCGGTGGAGAACAGCGCAATCCGAAGCGGCCGGAACAGGTCGAGCGCGGTCTCGCCGAGCGACGCGGCGACGCCCAGCTGCAGCGGCCCGAGACGCTGGCCGGGCTCGGAGACCGTCTCCCCCCGGCGGATGTTCTCGCCGGCCCTGCGGTAGGTGGAACCGGCCGTGAGGCCCGGCGGGCTCGCCACGGGGT
>JAPOZD010000377.1 GCA_026706245.1 Alphaproteobacteria bacterium | reverse complement strand
GCAGCGGCAGGACTTCGTCGGCCCCGGCGCTCGGCAGGTTGAAGACGACCCTCTCGACCCCGGCTTCGCGCCAGGCGTCGAGCCGGGCGGGATCGTCCTCCGCACCGAAGACGGTGATCGGCACGGAGCGCCCGGCCTCCGCCTCCATGGCGCGGAACTCCGGCAGCCTGTCCAGCAGCTGGTAGGTCGGCCTCTCGGCATGCGGCACCCAGCCGTCGCCCCAGGCGAGCGCACGGCGCGCGCCGTGCGGGAACTCGCCGCCGACCAGTACGGGCGGTCCTCCGGGCTGCGCGGGCTTCGGGCGCGAACGCATCGGCGAAAAGGACAGATGCCGGCCGGAAAATGCCGCCTCCTCCTCGTTCCAGATGGCGCGGATGGCGGCGATGCGCTCGCGCAGAACCGAAAAGCGCTCTTCGAACGCCGTGCCGTGGTCCGCCATCTCCTCGCGGTTCCAGCCGCCGCCGACGCCGAACAGGAAACGCCCCCCGGAAAGCGCGTCCAGGCTCGCGGTCTCCTTCGCCAGCTGTACCGGGTCGCGCTGGGCGGCGAGGCAGATGCCGGTCGCGACCTTCAGGCGCTCCGTGGCGGCCGCCGCCATGGACAGCACGACGAACGGGTCCGCCACATCGACATATTTTTCCGGCAGCGGCCCGCCCTGCGGCCAGGGAGAGGCGCGGTCCACCGGAATATGGGAATGTTCCGGGGCCCAGAAGGATTCGAAGCCGCGTTCCTCCAGCGCCCGCGCCAGCGCCGCGGGCCGCATGGAGTAGTCGGTGACGAACATCGCCGCGCCGAACAGCATGGGGCGGTCCTCCATCCGCTTCGTCAGGGAATGAGCCCCTTGTCCAGCATGGCGTGGATGCCCTGCTGCTGGTTCACCAGCTGGGTGATGCGCAGGTCGCAGGCCAGGCTGCACAGCATGTAGGCGTCCTCCCGCGACAGGTTGGAGCGCAGGCAGATGAAGTCGATCATCCGGCTGAGCGCCGTGCGGGCGGCCCGGTCAAGCGAGGCGTCGAAAGCGAACTGGATCCAGCGCTCCGCCGTCTCGGCCATCGGCGCCTCCAGCTCCATGTCCTTGCGGAGCGTGAGGCGGAACCGGCCGGTGAGCGCCGTTTCCACGGCCGTCAGGCACACCTCCCCGTCGCCCTGCACGGCATGGCCGTCGCCGCAGGAAAAGAGCGCGCCGTCCGCGAACACCGGCAGGTAAAGCACGGAGCCCGCGGTCAGCTCCTTGCAGTCGATATTGCCGCCGAAGGCGCGCGGCTGGACCGAACTCACCATGCCCCAATGCTCCGGCGGCGCCGTGCCCATGACGCCGAAAAACGGGCGGCAGGCGAGCGCGCCGCCCCAGGGCATCCGGGCTTCGCCGGCGTCGCGGTCGAGCGGGATCGTGACCATCCGCCCTTCCGGGAATTGGTCCGGCAGCGCCCCGCCGAGCGGCCGGATCGCATTCCAGCCCCAGTCCGTGCCGAGCCGGACATCCAGAATCTCGACCCGGAGCACATCGCCCGGAGCGGCGCCCGCGACGGCGACCGGCCCGGTCAGGATATGGCCGGAGCCGAGCGGCCGCGGCGTCCCGGCATGGATGCGGCGCAATCCCTCCGGCACCTCGAAACCCGGCCCCGGAAGGGCGTCCGGCGCGCCGGAGACTGTCTCGATCTCGACCTCCGCACCGCTCTCGACGGTGAGGATTGGCTTGAGCCGGGCATCGAAAAAGCCCCAATGCACGGTGTCGGGGGCGGCATGCAATCGGTCGGGCATGGGCAGCGGTCCGGCTTCGGTTGGCTTGCCCGATACTGCACCGGACGGCGCCGTCATTTCCAGTTCGATACCGCCGGTGCGCCGCGCCCGGGCGCGGCAGGCATTCTCAGGCAGTGGAGGCCGGGTCGTGCAGGTCGCGGGAATCCGAAGGTGCCTCTGCCCGGTCCTCCAGCCCGTAGTCGCGCACCACCGACGCCACCCGCAGGCGGTAGCCGGAAAAGACCCCGCCGCGGCCGCGTGTCTGCGCAGCGCGGTGGCGCGGCCTGCAGCGCCATGCGCGCACCGCCTCCTCGTCGCGACAGAACGACAGCGACAACAGCTTGCCCGGCCGGCTCAGGCTCTCGAACCGCTCGATGGAGATGAAGCCGTCCATCTCCATCAGCTCGTCACGCAGCCCCGCAGCGATATCGAGATAGGCGTCCCGCTGGCCCTCGGCAGGCTCCACCTCGAATATGACGGCAATCATCGGCCTTGCTCCCTTGGTTGCGCGTTCCGGCAGTCCGGGTCAGCCGAACACCGGCATGCCCAGCACGCCCCGCACCCGGTCCACCTGCTCCAGCGCCCAGCGGAACTGGCGCTGCCTCGGCGCGGACATCTCCTTCGGCGCGACCGAATTGCCGTGGGGGATGCCGCGGCCGATATCGCGAAGCTGCTGGGCGAGGAGTTCGTCGAGCAGGATGCGGTGCGCCTCGACGAGATTGCCCACGGCCTCCCGGCTGTCTTCCGCCAGCGCGCCCGCCGCTTCCAGCCGCGCGGGCGTCGAACGCTCCCTTATGCCGTGCTGGATGGCGAGAATCCGCGCGGCCGAGAAGATCGGCATGATGCCGTGGCGCTTGGCGTCGAGGCGGCCCTTCTTCAGCCGGAGCCGCCCGAACATGCCGAGCGGCGAGGTGAAATCGACGGCATTGGCGCGGAGCGCGACCTGGAAGGCGCGCGCCTTCGCCGCCATGTCCAGCGCCTCGGCATGCAGCGCCTCGCCGAGCGCCGCATCGCCGTAAACCGGGACGCTGTCGAAGAAAATGTCGCAATTGAGGACATCTTCCGGCAGCGAGCGCCCGATCCATCCGCCTACCGTCCGGCGCCAGCCGTCGAGGTCCATGCGCCACTCGGCGTTGCGGGCCATGACCCCGCCCTTGCAATAGGCGACGCCCGCGCCGTCCAGGATATCGGCGAGCCGGCGTCCCAGCTCCCCGAACCACCGGTCCTCCGGCCCGCCGGCGGCGCCCGAGGCGTAAACGACGGCATTGTCCTGGTCCATGGCGAGCAGGCTTTCGCCGCGCCCGCCCGAGCCCAGGACCAGGAGGGCAAAGGGCACGGGCGGCGGCCCGAAGCCTTCCGCCACCATGTCGCGCTCTGCCAGTTCCGCCGCGCGCCGCGTGAGCGCGCGGAACTCGCGCGAGACCACCGAGGCGACGATCCGCGCATCCACCTCCTCGGCCGCAAGCCCGCCCGCGACCCTCGTCAGGTTCGCCCAGACACGGCCGAGTTCGGCGGGCTCCTCCGCATGGTCGATTTCCCGCGCGAGGAACACCGCATCGCCCGCCCGCTGCTTCAGCAGGTCGCGGGCGCTGACGGCGCCGACAAGGCTCCCGTCCCCCGACACGACGCCCAGATGCCGGAACCCGCCGACGGTCATGAGCGTGTTCGCGCGGTAGAGGAATTCCGAGGCCGGGATCGTCACCAGCGGCCGGGCGGCGAAGCGGTCCACGGTTTCATCCAGCGCGCCGGCTCCGAGCGAATCGATGGCGCGGGCGATATCCCGCTCGGTCAGGATGCCGATGCCGGCCTCCCCGCCGGAGGCAACGAACACCGAGCTGATTTTCCGCTCCGTAAGCTCCCGCAGGGCCTCGCGAAGACTCATCGCGGGCGCCACGACGGCGGGCGGAGCGGACATGATGTCCTCCACGCGGTGCCGGAACGGGAAGCTGTCCACGCGGGCGAAGGCCGCCGAATCGGCGCTTCGCACCCGGTCCGCCGCAATGACGGGCTGCCAGCCCGCCTTCGCTTCTTCGTCCTGTTGCGGCGTGAGGGCGAGGCAGGCGCGCTCCGCCTGGGCGAGCGTCGCAATGCCCTTCTCCGCCAGCCGCGGCACCAGGGCGGCATAGACCGTCGCTGCGGCCCGCGCGTCGCCGAGCGCGCTGTGCCGGCCTTCGATGCCGATGCCGAGCCGCCCGGCCAGAGCGTCGAGCGAAGGGGCGGGCAGGCGGAGCCCCGCCGCCGAGGCGAGCTGGCGAATGCAAAGCGAACGATGGGGACGCCAGGGAAGCCCCAGCCGGTCGTGTTCGGCCTTGAGCATTGCGAGGTCGAAGCCGATCGCATAGCCAATCACGACGCGCGGACCGATCCAGTCCGCGAGCGCCGGCAGGACCGCGTCCGCCCTTTCCGCCGCCTGCACGTCCTCGTCCGCGATGCCGTGGACCGCGGTGGAGGAGAGCGGAATGGGCATGTCCGGGTTGACCAGGCGGTCGAAGATATCGTCGGCAAGCACGGCGCGGCCGTTCAGCGCCACGGCGCCCACCTGCAGCACCCGGTCCCTGCCGGTGTCGAGGCCGGTGGTCTCGGTGTCGAGCGCAACCGCCTCCAGCGACGCCAGCGGCACGGCGCCCGACCCCGCATCTTCCTTCCGGGCAATCATCGCCGAACCCAGCCGCTCCTGCTCGGGGCATGCGAAACGAAAGAAGGCCTCGCGAAACCCGCTCCCGGCCAAGCTATCGCGCCTGCCGCAGGCCGCCAAGAGAGCGGGGCTTCGCGGCGGAAGCGGAGCGTTCCGGGTGCCGGGGGCCAACAGGTCGAAGGGGCCCACTCCAGCAAGATGTCATGGGATGTCATGTTTTGTCATGCGGAGCCGGCGGGATCCCCTGCGATGTGTCATGCGATGTCATGATCCGTATGCGCGCGGCGCATATGCTGCGGCCTGTTCGGACATGAAGCGCCGCCACTTCCCAATTCACCGCTCCGGCCCTCTTCTCGTCATGCCCGGACTCGTTCCGGGCATCTCTCTCAACCGCCTCCGCCGAGCGGCCGTATGGATACCCGGAACAAGTCCGGGCATGACGAAGGGGAGGCGTTCGGCCATGACCGAAACGAGAGGACAGGAGACGCTGCATGCGTCCGAACCCCCGGATCGCCGCTGGCGCGCCGTCCGGGGCGACGAAAGAGGGCAAGCGCCAGCCCGGCGAAATCCAT
>JAPOZD010000080.1 GCA_026706245.1 Alphaproteobacteria bacterium | reverse complement strand
TCGCGGCGATCGACCGGGGAATGGCGCTACGGTCTGACGAACGGCCCCCGACGGCGGCGGCGTGGCACGACTGGATTTTCGTCAATCTGGACGGCAATGCGCCCCCGTTCGAGGAATTCGTGGCCCCGCTCCGGAAGCGGCTCGGCGGTCTCGACCTTTCGCAGATGCAGCATCTCGCCACCATCGACTTCGGCGAGGTCGCCGCGAACTGGAAGCTCCTCATCGAGAACTTCATCGAGCCCTACCATGTGCAATTCGTGCATGCCCGGACCACCGACCAGCCGCTTGCCGACCACTACACGGTGAATGAACCGGGCTGCCTCGGCTGCGCTGTCGATGTCTCCCGCGAGGCGAGAAAGGCGGATGTCCTGGCCGAGGACTCGCGTTTCCTGACGCTGTTTCCCAATTTCGTGTTCGGGCTCTACCTGCCGGACCAGGTGGGCGTGCATCTCGACACGCCGCTGGCGCCTGGCCGCACCCTGCAAAGACGCGCGATCTACAGCTTGGACCCGGCGCCGGAATCAGGCGGACGGGCCGAGCGGTTGGCGGCGCTCTGGCGGGAGGTCCATCGCGAAGACCACGCCATGTGCGAGCGGCTCCAGCAGGGGCGCGCCAGCGATGTGGCCGCCGGCGGCGGCGTCCTCTCGCCGGTCTGGGAGGAGTCGGTGCGGAACTTCCAGAATCTCGTGATCGAACGCTTGCGGTAGCCCGGACGGTTTCGCCATGCTTCGGCGAGCCGAAGCCGAGAGACCGCAAGCATGACCGGAAGCCGCTATCCGAATCTCCTCAAGCCGTTCCGCATCCGGCATGCGGCCTTCCGGAACCGCCTGATGAGCACGAGCCATGCGCCGGGCTATGTCGAGGACCGGCACCCGAAGCTGCGCTACCAGCTCTATCACGAGGAGAAGGCCAAGGGCGGTCTCGCGCTCACCATGTTCGGCGGGTCTTCCAACATCGCGCCGGATTCGCCGTCCGCCTTCGGCCAGATCTATATCGGCGACGACTCGATCATTCCGGTGCTGCGGGAGTTCTCGGCGCGCATACACCGGCATGGCTGCGCCATCATGTGCCAGATCACCCATATGGGACATCGCACGCTCTGGGACGTGGAGGACTGGCTGGTGCCGGTGGCGCCGTCGGCGGTGCGCGAGCCCGCGCACCGCTCCTTCCCGAAGGAGATGGACCGGGGCGACATCCGCCGGGTCGTGCGCGCCTTCGGCGACGCGGCGCTACGCTGCAAGCAGGGCGGGCTCGACGGCACGGAGCTGCTCGCTTACGGCCATCTCATCCACCAGTTCTGGACGCCGCTCGTCAACCGGCGCACCGACGAATATGGCGGCAGCCTGGAGAACCGGGCGCGCTTCGGCCTCGAAGTGCTGGAGGAAGTCCGGCGCCGGGTGGGCGAGGACTTCGTCGTCGGCCTCAGAATGATCGGCGACGAGCTGAAGGAAGGCGGCCTAACGCGGGAGGATTGCCTGGCGCTGGCGAAGATCTATGCCGATACCGGCTGGTGCGACTTTCTGAATGTCGTGGTCGGCCAGGTCGGCGATGAGCGGGGCCTCTCGCAGTCAATTCCCACCATGGCGGGCCCACTCGCGCCCTTCGTGGAGATTGCGGCCGGGATGAAGCGCGGGACCGGGCTGCCCGTGTTTCATGCCACCCGCATTGCGGACCTTGCAACGGCGGAATACTGCGTCCGCGAGGGCCTTGTGGACATGGTGGCGATGACCCGCGCCCATATGGCGGACCCGCATATCGCGGCGAAGATGCTGCGCGGCGAGGAGGAGCGTATCCGGCCCTGCGTCGGCGCGGGTTACTGCCTCGACCGCATCTATACCGGCGGCGATGCGCTCTGCCTGCACAATCCCGCCACGGGCCGTGAGCGGACGATGCCGCATGTCATCGAGCCGGGTCCCGGCCCGCGGCGCAAGGTTGTGGTGGTCGGGGCCGGCCCGGCCGGGCTGGAGGCGGCGCGCGTCTGCGCGCTTCGCGGGCACGAGGTGGTGGTCTTCGAGGCGGCGGCCGAGCCCGGCGGCCAGATCGTGCTGGCGGCGCGGGCGACATGGCGCCGGGACCTGCTCGGCATTGCGGAGTGGCTCGCTGCCGAGGTCGAACATCTGGGCGTGGCGGTGCATTTCAACCGCTACGCCGAGGCCGAAGACATTCTGGGCGAAGCGCCGGATATCGTCGTGATCGCAACTGGCGGCGTGCCGAACATGGACTGGCTCGAGGGCAGCGGGCATGTCGCAAGTGTCTGGGATGTGCTCGGTGGGCAGGTGGAGCCCGGCGCCGAGGTGCTGGTCTATGACGACCACGGCGACCATCAGGGCCCCAGCGCGGCGGATTTCCTGGCGTCGCGCGGCTCGAAAGTGGAGCTCGTGACGCCCGACCGCATGGCCGCGCATGACATCGGCGCCAGCAATTTTCCCGTCTATCTCGCCAATTTCTACGCGATGGGCGTGCGCATGACGCCGGACCGCCGGCTCACCCGCGTCGAGCGCGAGGGCAACCGGCTGAGCGCCACGCTGCGCAACGTCTATGACGACGCGGACGAGACCCGGCTGGTGGACCAGGTCGTCGTCGAGCACGGCACGCTGCCCAATGCGGCGCTGTTCCACGAGCTTCGCCCGCGCGCCCGGAACGGCGGGGAACTGGATATCGACGCGCTCATCGCCGGCCGGCCGCAGCAGGCCGCGTCGAACGGGGAGGATGGGTTCATGCTCTTCCGCGTCGGCGACGCCGTCGCCAGCCGCAACATCCACGCCGCCATCTACGACTCCCTGCGCCTTTGCAAGGATTTCTGACGCCGGAGGCAGGGCGGCGGATCCATCTATGCCGTCCCGTCCATGGGCATATAACAATCGTGTATAACATGCGGCCGAACCTTCATATCGAGGGCTCGTTGCATGCATACCGGCGGAGAGCGGGCGCCAGCGAAACCGGGAAACTTTCGGCTCCCGGCGGCGGCAATCGGGCTTGCGGTGTCGCTGATGGCCACGCCCGTGCCGGCGGCGGACTATTTCTGGCCGGTCGTGCGCATCGTCGATGGCGATACGGTCAAGGTCGATGCCAGCGCCGACCTGCCGCCCGAGCTCGCCTCCCTCTTGGTCCGGCTGCGCGGCGTCGATACGCCGGAAAAGGGCAGGCGGGCGAAATGCGAGGCCGAACGGCAGGCGGGCCGCGTCGCAACCGCCTTCACCGAGGCGGCGGTCGCCGGAGCCGGAAATGTCCTCGTCCGCGACCCCGCCTGGGGCAAATGGGGCGGCCGCGTCATCGCGGACCTCATTCTGGACGGCTCCTCGCTGTCGTCCGTCCTGATCGAGGCAGGCCATGGCCGGCCCTATGACGGCGGCAGACGCAAAGGCTGGTGTCGATAGGAACCGCGCGGGAAGCATCGCCCGCGCCGGCGGGCGCGTATCGAAGGGCCGCCGCCTGTCTCGAACCGGCTGGATACCGCACTATGAGCCGTTCAGCGCGCGCCAGACTTTCTCCGGGGTGATCGGCATGTCGATATGGGAGATGCCGAGCGCGTCCGCGACGGCGGCGGTAACCGCGGGCGGGGCGCCGCAGGCGCCGCCCTCGCCGATGCCCTTGACGCCGAGCTCGTTGGAGGGGTTCGGCACCGGGTTGAAGCCGACATCGATCTCCGGGAAGTCGCTGGCGCGCGGCATGCAGTAGTCCATGAAGGAGCCGGCGAGGAACTGGCCGCTCTCCGGCTCATAGGCGGTGTGCTCCAGCAGCGCCTGGCCCAGCCCCTGCCCGACGCCGCCATGCACCTGCCCGGCGGCAAGCAACGGGTTGATGACGATGCCGCAATCGTCCACAGCGGTGTATTTCACGACCCGGACCTGCCCGGTCTCCGGGTCCAGCTCGACCTCGCAGACATGGCAGCCGTTCGGGAAGTTGCATTCGGTCGGGCGCTGGTAGCGGCAGGTCTCGTCGAGGCCCGCGTCCTCGCCCTCCGGCAGGGCCGCGGGGTCGTGCGCGATCCGGGCGATCTCGGTGAGCGAGACGGCAAGGTCCGTGCCCGCCACGCGGAAAGACCCCTCCACGAATTCGATGTCGGCAGGCGCGGCCTCCAGCCGGTGGGCGGCGATGCGCGACGCCTTCTCGACGATCTGCGTGCAGGCGCGCGAGACCGAGACGCCGCCCATCTGCGAGGAGCGCGAGCCGCCGGTGCCGTTGCCGAAGGAGACGAACGCCGTGTCGCCCTGCAGAAGCCGGATATCGTCAAGCGCGATGCCGAGCTTCTGGTGGACGATCTGGGCGAAGGCGGTCTCGTGGCCCTGGCCGTGGCTGAAAGTGCCCATGATGAGCGAGACGCCTCCGTCCTCCTCGAAGCGGACCTGCGCCTGCTCCACCGGCGCGCCGCCCGAGGCCTCGATATAGTAGCCGAGGCCGAGCCCGCGGCGCATGCCGGCGGCTTCCGACGCCGCCCGGCGTCGGTCGAAGCCGGCGACGTCGGCGCGCTCCAGCGCCCGCTCCTGGGTTTCGGCGAAGGAACCGGAATCGATCACCATGCCGACCCGGTTGGTGTAGGGCAGGGCGTCCGGCCGGATGAAGTTGCGCCGGCGGATTTCGGCGGGCGCGAGGCCGAACGCCTCGGCGCCCGCATCCAGCAGGCGCTCCATCTGGTAGCAGATTTCGGGCCGCCCGGCGCCGCGATAAGCGTCCGTCGGCACGGTGTTGGTGAACAGGCAACGCACGGAAAGCTGCATGGCCGGCACGTGATAAACGGAGCCGGCGATGCGGGCGCCGGCCACCGTCGGGATCCTCGGTCCGAAGTCGGAGAGGTAGCCTCCGAGATTGGCGAGCGTCGCGGCCTTCATGCCGAGAATGCGCCCCTCGCCGTCGAAGGCCATTTCCGCCACGGTCAGGTGGTCGCGGCCGTGCGGATCGGCGAGCATGGTCTCCTGCCGGTCCGCCCGCCACTTGACCTGCCTGCCGAGCCGCCGGGCGGCCCAGAGCACCATCACCGT
>JAPOZD010000285.1 GCA_026706245.1 Alphaproteobacteria bacterium | reverse complement strand
CGAGATCATGATGACCAGCGGATAGACGAAGCTCTCGAACAGCACTGCCATGACCAGGAACACGATGGCGACGGCGATCAGCAGGTCGAGCACGATGTGGTTCCAGGTGATCGTGAGCTGGTCGGCCGCGCCGGAGAGCCGGAGCTTCACCCCGGCCGGCAGGCCGCCGTCCCGGAGCGGGGCGATGACTTGGGCGCGCACGAGGTCCATCGCCTCCTCCAGCGGCATCTGCGCGCGCGGCCGGATCTGCAGTGTGACCGTGCGCACCCGCTCTTTGTGCCGGATTTCGGTCGGCCCGGTGGTCACCTCGATATTGGCGAGCGACGACGCCGGCAGGATGACGCCGTTCCGCGTCACCACCGGCAGGAAGTCGATGCCCTGCGTGGAGGCGACATTGTCGGTCGGCCCCTTGAGGACGAGGTTGGTGCGCCGCCCGTCTATGGTCACCCGCGCGACCCGGAGCCCGTCATTGAAGGCGTCGATGGTGTCGGCCAGTTCGCGCGCCGACACCCCGTTGTCGGCCAGCCGGAGCCGGTCGGGCATCACGCGCACTTCGGGCGCGCCGAGCTCGAGGCCGGGGATCGGGCGGAGCTGGTTGCCCTCGCCGCGCGGCAGTGCGTTCGCCGTCATGCCGGTCGCCCTGCCGGCGACCGCCATCACGGTTTCGAGGTCGGGTCCGGAAATGTCGAGGTCGATTGACCGCTTGCCGCCTATGCCGCGCCCGAAGATGGACGCCACGGTGAAGAAGCCGAAGGTTCCGGGCTCCCGGAATGAGGCCCGCTGGAGCACCGGTACCAGCTCTTCCGGCCTTGTGGGATCGGTGGAGGACGCGCCGACGAATGTGTAGGACGGCAGCGCCACGAAGAAGAAATTGGCGATCTTGGGCGGCCCGCCGGGCTCGGACTCGGGGCCGGTCTCGCTTGCCCAGAGCGCGCGCGTGGAGTCTTCTATCTCCCGGGCGATCTCGCTGTTCGTCCTGAGGTTGTAGCCCGGCGGCGGCAGCACCCGGCCGAGCACGAAATTGCGGCTGCCGTCGGGCAGGTAGTCGAGCTTCGGCGTCAGCCACCAGGCCACCGCGACCGCAAGCCCGACAATGGCCGCGACGGAGACCAGGGCCGCCTTGCGGTTCCGCACCACCGCTCCGGCATAGGCGAGCGTCGCGCGCGCATAGCGCCGGGCGAAGCCGTCCAGCACCGGCACCTCGAACCGTCCGCCGGTCCACACCCGCGTGGCGAGCAGGCGGCGCGAGAGCGCCGGGATCACCGTGATCGCGACGATGAGCGAGAGCATGACCGAAACCGAGATCGCGACCGCGATGTCGCGGAACAGCTGCCCGACCTCAAGGTCCATGGCGAGGATCGGCACGAAGACCAGCACCGTCGTCAGCGCCGAGACCAGGATCGCCCCCCAGACCTGGCTGGCGCCGCGCAGCGCCGCCTCGCGCGGCGGCATGCCGCGCTCCCGCAGGCGGTAGATGTTCTCCAGCACCACGATCGCCGCATCCACCACCATGCCGACCGCGAAGGCGATGCCGGCGAGCGACACGACATTCAGCGAGCGCCCGAGCATGGCCATGGCGACGAAGGAGCCCACGACCGAGACCGGGATCGCCAGCGAGACGATCAGCGTCGGCCGCCAGGAGCGCAGGAACAGCAGCAGCATGATCGCGGCCAGCGCCCCGCCGACGACGATGTTCTGGCGCACAAGGTCGATGGCGGAGACGATGTAGTCGGTCTCGTCATAGACCTGCTCCATGACGAGGCCCTCGCCGGGCAGCACGGATTCGTTCAGCTCCGCAACGGCCGCGCGCACGCCTTCCATGGTCTCGATGACATTGGCGCCCGCCTCGCGCTTGGCGTTCATCACCACCGCGCTCTTGCCGAGGCGGCGGATGCGCGCGCGCGGCTCCGAATAGCCGTAGGAGACCTCGGCGATGTCGCCGACCGTCACGCGCCCGATCCGCCCGGTGGCGCTGTCGGCCGCCGTGCGCAGAACGACCGCGCGCACCGCTTCCGGCGTGTCCAGGTCGCCCTCGGCGCGCACGAGGTAGCGGCGCTTGCCTTCCTCCACGTCGCCCGCGGAGACCGAGGCGTTGGCGGCCCGCAGCTTCTGCGTGATCTCCGTCACGGTCAGGCCGAATTGCGCCATCCGCTCCGGCTGCACGGTGATATGCAGTTCGCGCCGGACGCCGCCGAAGGCGTCGGTCCGGGAGACGCCCTCGACGCGCTCCACCCGGTCCTGGATCACCTCTTCGACGAAATCGCCATAGGTGTGGACCGGCCGGGAGTTGCCCTCGACTGTCTGGATCGCGAACCAGGCGATGGCGTTGTCTTCCGCGCTTGCCGTCCTGAGGGTCGGGCGGTCGGCTTCGTCCGGATAGCCGGACACGCGGTCGAGCCGGTTCGCGACCAGCAGCAGCGCGCGGTCCATATTGGTGCCGATGGCGAAGGTGAGCGTCACCCGCGCGCGCCCGTTTTCCGACCGGCTCTCTACCTCCTCCAGGCCTTCGACGCCCTTCAGCATTTCCTCCTGGCGGTTGACGATCTCGCGCTCGACCTCCGCCGGGGCGGCGCCCGGCCAGAGCGTCTGGACGGTGATGATCGGCTTGCGCACATCCGGCGTCAGCTGGATCGGGATCGTCTCCAGCGCCACCAGCCCGAACAGCACAACCATCAGCACCGCCGCAATCACCGCGATGGGCCGGTCGATGGCGAAGCGGACGAGGTTCATCCCGCTTTCGCCTTCTGCGGACCCTCGCCGGGTTTGCCGGACTTGCCGGGCTTCGCGGTCTTTGCGCCGGGCACGAGCACCGGCTGGCCGGGACGCAGCCGCTCATTGCCGCGCACGATGGCGAAATCGCCCTCCGCCAGCCCGTCCAGAACCTCGAAGCGCGTTCCCGAGGCGCGGCCGAGGCGCACCCGGCGCCGGTCCGCCTTGCCGTCCTTCGCGACAAACACGAGCGCCTGCTGCCCCTGGCGCACGATCGCGTCCTTGTGGACCGTGAGCGCCGGCGCCGCGCCGCCAACCGGCAGCACCACCGTCGCCGCCGCATTCGCGGCCAGCGGCACCGCCGTCCGCCCGAATTCCGGCGTGAAGCGCACGAGCCGGGTGCGCGTCATCGCGTTCTCGTCCGGCACCACCGCCCGCACCCGCGCGCGGTGCTTGGTGCCGTCCGGCAGCAGCACCGCCACCTCGGCCCCCGGCGCGAGCCCGGCAATGCGCGCGGCCGGCACGTCCGCCTCGATTTCCAGCTTGCGGTCATTGACCAGCGCCAGCACCGCGCCGCCTTCCTTCAGATAGGAGCCGATCTCGGTGTGAAGCGCGGTCACCACGCCGTCATAGGGCGCGCGCACCGTGCCCCGCGACAGGTTCATGTCCGCCAGCGCCAGGCCGGCCCTCGCCTGCACGAGCTGCGCGCGCGCCGCATCCAGTTCGGAGCGCAGCCAGGCCCGCTCCTGCTCCTTGTCCTGCAGGCGCGCCTTGCTGAAGGCCGCCGAGCGGCGCAGCTTCTCGTAGCGCGCGATCTCCTGCTCGACGCGCTCCAGCCGGGCCCCGGCAGCCACGGCGCGCGCGGCAACGGCGTCGGCCGTGGCAGCGCGGGCGTCGCGCTCGGAGGCAAGTTTCTCGATATCGAGCACGGCCAGCACATCGCCCGCCGCCACCCGGTCGCCCACCTGCACCCGCATCTCGGTCACGGCGCCTTCGGTCTGCGCCGCCACAGCGCCGCGCATCCGCGACACGAGCCTGCCGAACACCGGCGCGGTCTCCACCAGCGGCTGCATGACGACCTTGTCCACCCGCACGGGCGACGGGCGCTGAGCCTCCGCCCCGGAAGGCCAGAGCGCCAGAAACGCCAAACCGGCAGCGAGGGACAGGAAAGGCGGCGATGGAAATCGCGCCGCGATGATTGCCATGGGCAGCTCTCTTGCCGCCGCAACACCGACGGACGGCGGCGCAAAATGGGGCGGGGCCGGACGGAAGTCAACGGGACGGACCCCGCCGCCGGACGATCCGGCTATGATGTCCGGGCAGGGAACCGCGCGCGGCCGGGAGGCCGGATTCGACATGACCACGCTGCTCTTCGTCCACGATTCCGCCGCCGGCCATGACACCGGTCCCGGCCATCCCGAGCGCGCGGCGCGGGCCGGCGCGGTCGCCTCCGCGCTTGACGCGCCGGATTTCATCGGCCTTGAGCGCCGCGCGCCGCCGGAGGCCGGGCGGGAGGCCCTGGAGCGCGTCCATTCCCGCGACTATGTGGACCTTGTGCTCGGCAACATGCCGGAGCGCGGCCATGTGCGCTTCGATGCAGACACCGTCGCCTCGCCCGGAACGAAGGAGGCCGCGCTGAGGGCCGCGGGCGCTGCGACGGCGGCGGTGGATGCGCTCATGGCGGACGAGGCGGAGACCGCCTTCTGCGCCATGCGCCCGCCCGGCCACCATGCCGAACCCGCCCGCGCCATGGGGTTCTGCTTCTTCAACAGCATCGCGGTCGGCGCCGCCCATGCCCGCGCCGTTCACGGTGTCGGGCGCGTCGCCGTCGTCGATTTCGACGTCCACCACGGCAATGGCACGCAGGCGGTCTTCTGGGACGAGCCCGATGTGCTGTTCGCCTCCACGCACCAGATGCCGCTCTATCCCGGCACGGGCGCAGAGCGGGAATGCGGCGCGCACGGCCAGGTCGTCAACGCGCCCCTGCCGCCGGGGGCGGACGGCGGGGCGTTCCGCAGGCGCTTCGGGGAGCGCGTGCTGCCGGCGGTGGAGGCGTTCCGCCCGGAATTGATCCTTGTCTCGGCCGGATTCGACGCCCATCGCGCCGACCCGCTGGCGCAGCTCGAACTCGACGCCGCCGATTTCTCCTGGGCCACGAGGCACCTGCTCGCCGCCGCCCGGCGCCATGCCGGCGGCCGGCTCGCGGCCGTGCTCGAAGGCGGCTACGACCTAGATGCGTTGGAGGAATGCGTTGGCGCGCATGTCGCGGCGCTCGCGGGAGCCTGATGCT
>JAPOZD010000176.1 GCA_026706245.1 Alphaproteobacteria bacterium | reverse complement strand
TCAGGACATCAGCCACGACCAGCATGTGGCGTTCGGCAGCCGCTTCGGCGAGCTCCACATCCACCCGTCGGCGCCATGCGTGGACGACCGGCCGGAGCTCATGAAGATCCACGCCGACGCGACCTCGCCCTTCGCCGAGGGCACCGACTGGCACTCCGACGTGAGCGCCGACGAAGAGCCGCCGATGGCGAGCATTCTGCACCTGAGCACGGTGCCGTCGGTTGGCGGCGACACGCTGTTCGCGAACATGTACGCCGCCTATGACGCCCTCTCCGACACCATGAAGAGCATCCTGGAGCCGCTGGAGGCGCTGCACACCGCCGACGTGCATATCAACCGCTACGAGCAGATCGGCGGCGGCCTGCGCCGGGAGGAGCATCCGCACGCGATACACCCGGTGATCCGCACCCACCCCGAAACCGGCCGCAAGCTCATCTATGTGAACCGGCCCTTCACGCAGAACATCGTGGGCATGACGCAGACGGAAAGCAACGCGCTGCTGGACTTCCTCTATGCGCACAACGCCAATCCGCAGTTCCAGTGCCGGTTCCGATGGGAGACGAACTCGATCGCCATGTGGGACAACCGCTGCACGCAGCACCATGCGACCTGGGACTACTATCCCGAGACGAGAAGCGGCGTGCGCGTAACCGTCAAGGGCGACCGCCCCTTTCACTAGTTCAAGCGCGCAGCGCGCATCTCTGTGAGCGTCAGGCCGCGATGGCTTGAGCCTCCTGCAGGAAGCGCCGGTTCACGGCGCTCCCGGGCCTGAGCGCCAGCCGTTCGTTGGCGAGCGACAGCGCAACATTGCGCCGGCCCGAGCGGATGGCGGCCGCGGCGAGCGTCCACGCCACGAGGTCGCGCTGCGCAACGCTGCCGCCCATGCGCCAGAGATAGGTTTCGGCCGTGAGCAGGCCATCGACGGCGCCGGCATAGTCGCCATCGGTGAAGCACGCCATCGCCTCGGCGGCGGGGATTGAGATGTCCCGATAGGCGGGCGCGAGCTCGCCGTTCGCCGCGGCCGTCCGCTTCATGCCGGCCAGCACCGTCCCGTAGGCGGCCCTGTCGCCCGCGCGCAATGCGGTCATTGCGGCATGCACCTCGTTGAACGGGCTCGTCATGCCGGGAAGCAGCCCCTGCCAGAGCGGGAGCAGCCGGCTCCAGCGTTCGCCCGCCTCGCAACCGAGCGTCTCGAGCCGCCAGAGCAACGAGGCGGCGTTGCAGAGCTGTGTGCCGGCCACGCGCATCGCAGGCAGGATTTCATCGTCATAGAGCGCAAGCGCGTCCTCGAACCGGCCGAGCTCGATGTGGTACAGCGCCTTGTGCCACCAGATATGGACCCGGTTGTTGCATTTCGGGTCCGACCAGTAGGGCAGGCGGCCGTCCATCCAGGCGATGCCCTCCTCGGGCCGCCCGGTCATTTCCAGCACATGGGAGACGGTGTGGTGCGGCCAGTAGCCGTAAGGCTCCAGTTCCGCCGCGGTGCGGGCGACGTCCTCCGCGCGGGCGAAGTCTCCGAGCTCCTCCAGGCCGAAACCGTAGAACGACAGCATGATGCCGTAGCCGGGCTCGTCCTTCGACCAGAACGGCAAGGCGCGGGCGGCGCGGGCGGCCTCGCGATGGAAGCGGCCGAGATAGCCGTCGAGGCGAAGGGCGCATTGATGGCCGGCCAGATCGTGCGGGTCGTCCATCAGATGGCGGTCGAGCACGGCAACAGCCGACGCCCATCGGCCGTTCGCGGCAAAGCGCAGCGCCGCCAGATGCCGCGCTTCGCGCTCCGTCAGTCCGGCCCCGGCGATGCCGGAGAGCAGGTCCCGCGCGCGCGCCAGCTGGACCCCGTCCTTGGTCAGCGCCAGGAGCCAGGCTTCAAGGAGGTCCGCCATCGCGCAGCCGGGGTCGGCTTCGCGCGCCTTGGCCAGACAGCCGTTGGCGTCGCCGTAGTTCAGCGTCATCGCGCGCACGGCCTCGTCGAGGTGCCGTGCGGCCCCGCCATTCGCCCGCCTGCCGTCCGCCATGTCTCGTGTTCCTCTCTTGAAATCGGGCCGGGGCGTTACGCCGCCGGCCGCTGCAGGCCGTAATGGTCGCGCAGCGTCGCGCCGGCATACGCCGTGCGGAAGCGCCCGCGGCGCTTGAGGATCGGCACGACCTCGTCGGCGAACACATCCAGCATATGCGGGAGAAGCAGCGGCATGACGTTGAAACCGTCGGCCGCGCCGTCGTCGATCCACTCTTCGATGGTGTCGGCGACCTGCTCGGGCGTTCCCGCCATGACGAAATGCCCGCGCGCGCCGGCCAGCTTCCCCAGCAGCTGCCGCATGGTCAGATTTTCCCGAGTGACAGCACCTACGATCAGTTCCGTGCGGCCGCGCGAGCTCTGGTTCTCGGCCGGGTCGGGGAAATCGCCGGCCGTGAGCACGCGGTCGAGCGGGATATGCGAGAAATCGTGCCCGTCGAAACGCTGGGAGAGGCGGGAGAGGCTCGACTCGACATCCGCCATCTCGTTGAGCTCCCGTTCCATCCGCCTGGCCTCGGCCTCCGTGCCGGCTATGACCATGCTGATGCCGGGCAGGATCAGGCACTGGTCCGCGGGCCGTCCGCTGGCCACCGTTCGCGCCTTCAGGTCCTTGTAGAACTCCTGCGCGGTCGCCTTGGTCATGTGGGCGGTGAAAACCGCCTCGGCATGCCTTGCCGCGAAGGTCTTGCCGGTGTCCGAAGACCCGGCCTGAACGAGCACCGGCCAACCCTGCGGGCCGCGCGGGATGTTCAGGGGCCCCGCCACATCGTAGTGGGGGCCGTGGTGGTCGATGGGCCTGACCCGTTCGCGGCGGTAGTAGTAGCCGGCCTCGCGGTCGTCCAGGATGGCGTCGTCCGCCCAGCTGTCCCAGAGTTTCTTGGCGACCTCCACGAACTCGTCCGCGCGCTCGTACCGGTCGGCATGGGAGCGCCGGCCCCTGCTGTCGAAGTTGTTGGCCCCGGCGATGCTGAAGGACGTCACGATGTTCCAGCCCGCCCGCCCCCGGCTGATATGGTCCAGCGAGGCGAACATGCGCGCGATATTGAAGGGCTCGGAGTGCGTCGTCGAAGCCGTGCCGATGAGCCCGATACGGCTGGTCGCCATGGCGGTTGCCGCCAGCGTGGTGAACGGGTCCAGATACATGCGGGCCGTGCGGTCCGAATCGGGCGCCAGCCCCAGCGTATCGGCGAGGAAGATCGAATCCATGTGCGCCGCCTCGGCCTTCCGCGCGCATTCGACGACATGGTCTATGTCCAGCAATTCGCGCCGGGGAGCCCTGGGGTGCCGCCAGGCCGCCTCGTGGTGCCCGCGGGCATAGATGAACAGGTTCAGGTGGAGTTGGCGCTTCATCCTCGCCTCCGTCGGGCCTCAACCCTCCAGGGTCCTTTCCAGCTGCTCCCAGACCCGCTCCGGCGCCTCCACATGGCAGTTGTGGCCGAGGCCAGGCAGCAGCGCGGCCTGCGGGTCGAGCGCCTGCATCTCGGCCAGCGACACCATCGGATCGGCTTCGCCGGCGGCGAGCCGGACCGGCGCCGCCGCAGCCCGGTAGAGATTGCCGACCTCAGGCCCGGCGGCGGCATAGATGCCCTGGTCGGCCGCCAGCCGGAAGCCGCCCTCCGCCTCGACGATGCCGGCCAGAGCCTCCGGCGCGTCGGGGTCCACCAGGCCGGCGAGGCCCGAAACCCTGAGATAGCGCTCGGCCGCTTCGGCGCGGCTGTCGAAGACCCGTGCCGGTCTGGCGGCCAGCCCTTTCATCCGCGCGACCTCGTCCGCCGTCCAGCCGATCTTGACGCCGAAGGCGAAGACATGGCGCACCTTGACGCCGAACCATCCGGTCGCCAGCGCCATCGCCACGACGCCGCCCATCGAATGGCCGAGCAGGACCGGTTCGTCCTCCGGGTCGCCGATCGCGCCCGCCAGGTCGGCGGCGAAGACGCCGTAGCCGTAGGGCGGCGCATGGGCCGAGCGTCCGTGGCCGCGCAGATCGGCGGCGATCCAGCGCCCCGGCCAGCGCTGTTCCACAACCGGCAGCATCCGGCTCCACACCGCCGCATTGCCGCCGATGCCGTGCAGCATGACCAGCACCGGCCCTCCGCTGCCGCCGGCGTCGAAACGGATATCGACACTGCCGCCCGATAGCGGCGCATTCCTGCCCGGCGATCCGGTGGAACGGGTTTCAGCCACGAATTACTCAACCTCGGGATCGACCGGCATCCAAACCGGTGCCCGGTTCCGGGTCCATGTCCAAGCCTACACCATCCCGGCCGGGAGTCCGCCCTGGGGAACGCCCGCCTATTCCTTTCGGGCCGGCAACCTGCGCCGATTCGCACGGAACACGCCAAGGCGGACGCAGGCGCCGGTCTGGCGGGCGCTGCCGGCTTCGCCTATCCTCCCCGCGCAGGCGTCACGCATGCGCGGTGGGGCGTCCCCCGGCTACAAACCTGCATCATAGGGGGCTTACCCGTGAACGACTTCACCGGCTGTTCCGCCATCGCCGACCTCGCGAACCGGGCGTCCCGTGAATAGCGGGGCCGGGAACGAACCGCTTCGCGGATTCGTCGGGAAACTCACCGCGATGACTCCCGGGGACGACGCGCACGAGGTCTATGAAGCGTGGGCGCCGAGCTATGAGGCCGACCTCGTCGGTGGCTACGGCTACACCGCGCACCGGATCGCGGCCGCAGCGATGGCGGCCGCCCGGCCGGACCGGGCCGCGTCGATCCTGGACATCGGCTGCGGCACCGGGCTCGTGGCCGTCGAGCTTGCCGCGCGCGGGTTCACGACCATCGACGGGCTCGACGCCTCGCCTCGCATGCTGGAGAAGGCCCGGGCCAAGGGGGTCTATCGCAGGCTCATCGAGGGCGATCTGCGCCGACCGGACGCGGTCGATTCCGGCCGCTATGACGCGGTCATCGCGGTCGGGGTGTTCGGCGGCGGCCATGTCGGGCCCGAGGATCTCGAATGCTTTGCCCGGCCCGTGCGCGCGGGGGGCGTGATCGTGCTC
>JAPOZD010000084.1 GCA_026706245.1 Alphaproteobacteria bacterium | reverse complement strand
GTCAGGACGAAGATTACCCACCCGATGCACACCGGCCTGCGCCATGATCGCGACGGCAAGCCGATACCCCGCCGGATCGTCAACGGATTCACGGTGCGGTTCAACGGCGAGGAGGCGCTGTCCGTCGCGCTGGAGCCGGCGGTTTCGAGCGATCCCTATATCCGGTTCGAGCTGTCCCTGCCGGAGTCGGGCCGGCTCGAATTCGAATGGCGCGACGATGACGGCTCGATCTACAGCCTCAGCAGGGAAGTCGCCGTCAGGTAGGGCATGCCTCAGTCGCGGCCGGCGAAGACCGCGCCCGCAACCTTCGCAGAGGCGGCCATGGCGGCGAGCGCCAGCAGGGCCGCAAGGCTGGCGGTGGACACGCCGGAAAGGCCCGCGCCGACCGTGCAGCCGCCCGCCAGCACGCCGCCCGCTCCCATCATCGCGGCGCCGGCAAGGTAGCGCCCGGTCTGGCGGGGGCTTTCGAGGCTCTCCCAGCGGAACTCGCCGGCCGCAAGCGCCGCGGCCAGGCTGCCGGCGACGACCCCCGCTGCAAGACCGGTGCCGAAGCCGGCCGGAATGGAGGTCGCCGCCACGGCCCAGAAGAGCGTGTCGGCCGTCGGCCCCGTGAAGCCCATCGACTGGAGCGGAATCGGGTCGAAATCGTCGAGCAGCAGGAAACCCGTGCCGACCCAGCCGAGCGGCACCAGCAGCCCGATCGCGCCCGCCATCGCCAGCCGGGAGGCCGGCGCGCCGGAACGCAGCGCGAAGACCGCCGCCAGCAGCGCGAGGCCGAGCGGCCAGATTTCCCCGCCGGGCAGGACCGTGAGCGCCGGCGCCTCGCCGCCATAGACGCTCGCTTCCCCGAGCGCCTGGCGCAGCGGCGCCAGCACCCCCTTCATCGCCGCATGGGCGGTTATTGCGAAGACGACCAGCACGAAGAGGGCGCGGAGGTTGCCGCTTCCTGAGAGCACGGTGAGGCGCGACACGCAGCCTCCGGCCAGCACCATGCCGGTTCCGAACAGCGCGCCGCCCAGCAGCGCGGACAGGACCGGAATGTCCGCTGCGAGAAAGCGGTGCGCCTCGAATGAAACCAGGTCCATTGCGATCGCCAGCCGGGTTCCGGCTATCGCCGTCGCCAGCGCCATCGCCCAGGCGCCCAGAGCGGGGAGGCAGTCGCGCCATCGGCCGACCAGGCTTCGGCGGAGGCAGAAGGCGCTGCGCTGCGCCAGCACGCCATAGAGGCCGCCCAGCATCAGCCCGAGCAGGACGGAGGCTGCCAGCGGCGTCGTCTCCTCGAATCCCAGCGTCTCGAACATGGGCTAACCGACACCTCCCGGCCGCGCCGCAGCACTCAGCGCTCCGTATGCGCCCGGCTGAGGGTCATATAGCCCGCGCTCCCGAAAACGGAAACGGCGGCGGTCATGGCCAGGTCCGCCTCGCCGCCGGCCCGCTCAGCCGCGCCCGATTTTCGCCCTCAGCCTCTTGGCTTCGAGATTGTCGATGCCGGCGTCCCGGGCGGCTTTGACAGCGTCTATCTTGCTCTCGCAGAGCCGTGTCAGCGGCTCGGCGCAATTCTTCTCGATTCGGGCGATTGCGGCCGTTGCGTCCCTGGCCACCCTCGTCTTCTGGCGGGCGTAGTGGCGGTCCCGTCTTTCGGCGCTCTCGAACAAAAGCGGGGCCAGGAAGACCGTTATCGAGGACGGGTATTCGTGCGTTGCGCCGGTGCCCGCATCGAAGGCGAGGCCGATTGGGCCCTTGACCACGATCTGGCCGATGGTCAGGTCCCGGCGGGACGCGGCGAGCACGGCGGTCCCGTCCTCGTGCAGCGCCTTGGAGCAGCGGACGGAAATGTGGCTCTTGCTTTTTTCCACATGCAAAAGGCCCGGAGACGTCGATATGACGCCGACCGTTGCGCCGCTCCGGCTCAGCACGCAGTAAGCGCCCGCAGGCTCGGTGAAGACCGTGACGGGCTGTTCGGAGTTGTCGATCACGCCGGAACAGGCGGAAAGCGCGAGCAGGACGGCCCGGGACGCAAGCCTGCGGAGACCCGGCAAGGCGATGCGAACGGGAGGAAGCGGCCTCTTCATCGTCTGTCGTCGGCAGGCACCGGGTTCGACCGCCGGGAACCTAGCAGCGATTCGACGACCCGACGCCATACTGCCGACCTGCAGCCCGCGCCGGAGCCAGACATGAGGAAAGCCGTGGTAAGGTGCCGGTAAAGCGGAGGCGGCTTCAAGGGCCGCCTCTTCGATTCAAAATCGCGAAGAAGCTGCAAGAGCATGCGCCCGGCCGCGGGCGCGTTCCGGGGAGGGCGATCGAATGTCAGAAGCCGCGCATCCTGGCTGGGCCGTTTACGACCTGGACCGGCTGCTGGCCAATCTCGCCGCGATCCGCCGCCGGTGCGCGCCCGGCCAGTCCGTCATTGCCGCGCTCAAGGGCAATGCCTACGGACATGGCGCCGCGCCCGTGGCGCAGGCGCTCGACGGCGAAAGGCTTGCGGCGTTCATGACCGGATCCTTCGACGAGGCCCGCCGGCTGCGCGAGGCGGGGCTGCGCACGCCCGTCGTCATGTTCGCCGGCGCGCTGCCGGAGGGCATGGCCGATCTCGTGAGCGCCGGGCTGGTGCCGACAATCGTGGACCGGGCGGGCGCCGAAGCCGTCGCGCGCGCGGCGGCGGGGAAACCGGCCCCGGCCTATGTCAAGGTCGATGCCGGTCTGGGCCGGCTCGGCGTGCCGCTCGAGGAGGCTGAGACCTTCCTTGCCGGTCTCGCCGCCATGCCGGGCCTCGAGGTGCAGGGGCTCTATACGCATCTGCCCTTCGGCGATGCGCGCGGGCGCGACTGGGCGCGCGAACGGTTCGCCGCCTTCGACGCGCTGCTCGCGCGCCTCGAAGCGCGCGGGCTGGCGCCGCCGGTCACCCAGGCGGGCGCCAGCGCCTCCGTCGCCGCCGGACTGTCCGACCGGTCCAATGCGGTCTGCGTTGGCCACCTGCTCTACGGCCTGTCGCCTTTCGCGGATGCCTCGGTCGCGGATGCATCCGCGTACAAGCCGGTCCTCGCCGAGGTGGGGAGCCGGCTGGTGCAGATCTCCGACCATCCCCAGGGCAGCGACATCGCCATCGCCGGCAGCTACGCCATACGCCGCGGCCGGCGCACCGGCGTCGCGCCCGTCGGCGCCGCGCAGGGTCTGGCCCGGCCCGTGCCGGGCAGCCGGCCGGAGGCGCTGATACGCGGCCGGCGGGCGCCTGTCCTGGCCGTGTCGCTCGAGCACCTGACCCTGGACCTCTCGGAGGTCGAGGACGCTGCGGTGGGCGATGCCGTGCTTCTGCTCGGCGGGGACGGCGAGGCGGCCATCGGGCTGGACCAGTTCGCCGCCTGGTCCGGGAGGCGGGCGCTCGACACGGTGTTGGCGCTTTCGGGCCGGCTGGCCGCGCATTATCGCGGCGCGGCGGGCGGCGCTACTCGTATTTGAGCGGCTCGGCGAGGTCCGCCGGCGCGAGCGAGGCGGCGTAGGCCAGGATCGCGTCAATGTCGGCGAGCGTGATCTCCAGCGGTGCGATAGGCGGCGGGCGCGCTTGGTCGAAGGGCGGCGTCACGCCGGGAACCTGCGTGAAGGCCGGATGCGGGTTGAGCGTGAAGAAGGCCCGGAAGCGCCGCTCCCAGTCGCCGAGCGTGCGCAGCATGGCGAAGGAGGGCGTGGACCCGATGCCCCCCATGCGGTTCTTCTCCCCGACCACGTGGCAGCGCCCGCAATTGACCAGCGCCAGACGTTCGCCCGCAAGCGCATCGCCTGTCACCGCCGGGCCCTTTATTTCCACCTTGGCACCTGCCGCCGGCTCGTAGAGCGGTTTCCCGTCGGGCGCGAAGGCCGCCACCGTGCGCTGGCCGATATCGGAGGCGAGCCAGTCGAGGAAGCGGCCCGCCAGTGCCTGTTTCGGGCCCGCGCCGGGGCCGGCCAGATAGACGGTCTCCGCACTGCGGAAGACCGGGCGGCCCCCGTCCACGGCGGGGCCGATCAGCACCTCCGCCTGGACCCCGGGTTCGAGCGGAACCGGGGTCGTGCGAATCCCCGTCTTCAGCGAGAAGCGCGGCAGCATGTGCTTCAGCAGCCCGCTGTCGATCAACTCCGGGCTCGCCGCTACCGTTATCCGGCGCTCCTCAGCCTCCGCGCCGGCCGCCGCCAGCATGAGCATTGCAGCCAGCCCGAGTCTCCACCGGATCGACATCGCCATTCCTCCCGCGCCGGGGACGGGGTTAGCCTAGCCCGGATTTCCCGCCAGGGTCACGGCCGGCGTTGGCGTTATCCATGTGGCCACCGCAACTAGTCTCAATTGCTTGATTGCATCGCAATCACACGACATAATGGTGCGCAAAGGACAGAACGGCGCGGCCATGGCGAGCATCACGATCCGCAAGCTCGAAGACGAGGTGAAAACCCGTTTGCGCATGCGGGCGGCGGGAAACGGCCGGTCTATGGAGGAGGAAGCGCGGGTCATCCTGCGCGAGGCGGTAGGGCCGAAGCCGAAGTCGCAAAACCTCGTAACCATCATTCGCTCCCGTTTCGGACCGGAGAACGGCGTGGACCTCGAATTGCCTCCGCGCGAACCGGTCCGCGAACCGCCCCGCTTCGATTGAGGCGTCGGCAGTGATCGTGCTGGACACCAATGTCGTGTCCGAACTCATGCGAAAGGCTCCCAATCCCGCCGTCGAGACGTGGGCTTGGGGATATGCTGGCGAGGACCTGTTCTTCTCGGCGATAGGGGAAGCGGAACTGCGCTACGGCGCCGCCATTGCACCGCCGGGTCGCCGGCGGGATACGCTACTTTCCGATATCGAGGCCACACTGCTTGAGGCTTTCGGGAACCGGGTCCTCCCCTTCGACAGCGGCGCGGCACGGGCTTATGCGGAGATCGTTGCCGCGCGCCGCGCCGCCGGGCGCCCGGTCTCGCAGTCGGACAGCCAGATCGCGGCGATCGCCCGGTCGCGCGGCATGGCGGTAGCGACGCGCAATGTCCGCGACTTCGAGGGAGCGGGCGTGGCGGTCG
>JAPOZD010000170.1 GCA_026706245.1 Alphaproteobacteria bacterium | reverse complement strand
CGATGCAGCCGACGAGGCGGCGTCGCGGACCCAGGTCCCGCTCCTCGGCGCCACCGTCATCGGCATCATGGCGTTCGCGGGCATCGGCCTCAGCCCGGACTCGACCGGCGAGTTCATGTTTTCCCTCTTTGCCGTGATCGGCATCTCGCTGCTGCTCTCCTGGGCGCTTGCCGTCACCGTGACGCCGCTGCTCGGCCATTATTTCTTCAGGCGGGGCGGCGCGGACGGGGCCGCCGCCTATGCCGGCCTGCCGTTCCGGGCCTACGGGGCGCTGCTGCGCGGGGCGCTGAAGCTGCGCTGGCCGGTCATCGCCGCCCTGATCGCCATGACGGCGGCGTCCCTGTCCGGCTTCGCCCATGTCCGCCAGCAGTTCTTCCCGGATTCGAACACGCCCCTCTTCTTCGTCCATTACAAGCTGCCGCAGGGCACCGGCATCCACCGGGTGTCCGAAGACCTCGCGAAGGCCGAGGCGTGGCTGGCCGGGCGCGAGGAGGTCGAGTCGGTTGCGACCTTCGCCGGGCGGGGGGCGGCGCGCTTCGTGCTGACCTATTCGGCCAGGAAGCCGAACCCGAGCTACGGGCACCTCATCGTCCGCGTCCGGGCTCTCGACCGGATCCCGGCCCTGCAGGCCGATCTGGAGGCCTTCGGCCGGGACAGCTTCCCGGAGGGCGAGTTCCGCACCCGGCGCCCGGCATTCGGCCCGGGCGGCGGCGATCCGGTCCAGGTCCGCTTCTCCGGCGGCGACCCGGACACTCTGCGCAGGCTCGGCGAGGAGGCGATCGCCCGCATGGCCGCCGCATCGGACGACCTGCGACATCCGAGGACCGACTGGCGCGAGCGGGAGCCGGTCATCGCCCCCGTCTATGCCGGCGCCCGGGCGCAGACCGCGGGCCTGGCGCGCGAGGACATCGCGTCGGCGCTCAAATTCGCCACCGACGGCATCCGCGCCGGCGTCTACCGGGAAGGCGAACGGCTGATTCCGATCCTGGTGCGCCTGCCCCGCGAGTCCGGGCTCGGCCTCGGCGACCTGCCGGTCTGGTCCGCCGCGGCCGGCGCCTTCGTGCCCGTCGGGCAGGCGATCGACGGCTTCGCCTGGGAGGCGCAGGACACGCTGGTGCACCGCCGCGACCGCGTGGCGACCCTGACGGTGTCGGCCGATATCCCGCGCGAGAGGACCGCCGCCGAGGTCCATGCCGCGATCCGCAAGACGGTCGAGGACATGCCGCTTCCCCCGGGCTACCGGATGGCGTGGGGCGGCGAGTTCGAGGCGTCGGGCAAGGCGCAGTCCGGCCTTGCGGCGCAGCTGCCGCTCAGCTTCATCGCGATGGTGCTGATCTCGGTGCTGCTGTTCAACGCGCTCCGCCAGCCGCTGATCGTCTGGCTGCTGGTTCCCATGGCGGTGAACGGCGTCGTCATCGGGCTTCTCGGAACCGGCCTGCCCTTCACCTTCACCGCGCTCCTCGGGTTGCTCAGCCTCTCCGGCATGCTGATCAAGAACGGCATCGTCCTGGTCGAGGAAATCGACCTTGTCCGCCGCGACGGCCGGGCGCTGAACGAGGCCATCGAAATTGCCTGCAAGTCGCGCCTGCGCCCGGTGGTGCTCGCGGCGGCCACCACGATCCTCGGCATGACGCCGCTGCTGACCGACGCCTTCTTCGTCTCCATGGCGGCGACCATCATGAGCGGGCTCGCCTTCGCCACCGTCCTCACGCTGGTCGCCGCGCCCGTCCTCTACCATGTGCTGTTTGCGGGCGGGGAACGCCGCCGCGCCGTTGCCGCGGACACAACGGCCTGAAGCAGGGCATGCCGGTTTGCCGCGCCTGTCTGCGGGGTTCCGGAAGGGTCTCGCCGGGGGAGGGTCATGCCGCAATGCCCGGGGCCGCTCTGCGAAGGCAAGGACGGCCGCTTCCGGAACGATGCCCCGCCGCCGGCGGACGGACCGCGCGGGCCGCGGCGATGGCCCGTATCTCAGAACCCGTCGGCGTCCACGGTCGAGTCGTAGAAGGCGAAGTCGGTCGCATCGAGATCGGTGATGTCGACGCCTTCGAGCCGGATCGTGCCGCCGCCCTGGCCGGTGAGGTCGATCACCGCCGTGCCGTTGTCGTCGGTGATGGTGAGGTTGTCGAACCCGGTCACGCCGGTGAGGCCTGCGGTGTCGATCCGGATCGTGTCCTCGCCATTGGCGAAATCCCCGATCGTGTCGGTCCCGTGCCCTGCCTTGAACACGAAGGCGTCGGCGCCGGAGCCGCCGTAGAGCGTGTCGTCGCCGGCCCCGCCATGGATGGTGTCGTCGCCTTCCTCGCCGAGCAGCATGTCGTCGCCGGCGCCGCCGTCGATGGTGTCGGCGCCCTCTCCGGCGAGGACCGTGTCATCGCCCCCCCCCATCGCCATGGTGGTGGCGTCGGCGGCATCGACGAAGAAATCCCCGCTTTCGGTTCCTTCCCAGGGGTCCTCCGCGCGCTCGATGGTGGCGCCCTCGCCGGTGTCGTATTCGGTCGAGGGCGGCGTGGCCGGCAGGTTGAAATTCGAGGCCGTGAGCTGCGATGCGCTCACCCCGGTGAGCGTGACGGTTCCGCCGAGTGCGCTGTGGGTGACGGTCACGCCGGTGCCGTCGGAGAGATCGGCAATGGTCAGGTCGTCGAACCCGATCCCCGTCTGCAGCAGGCTGAGATCGATCGTGTCCTCGCTGACATCGAAGTCGGTGATCGTGTCGTTGCCGGTATTGCCGGCGAACAGGAAGACGTCGGCGCCGCTGCCGCCGGTGAGCGTGTCATTGCCGGCGCCGCCCATGATGTGGTCGTCGCCCGAGCCGCCGTCGATGATGTCGTTGCCGGCGTCTCCGAGCAGCACGTCATTGCCGGCGCCGCCGGAGATGTTGTCGTTGCCGCTGTCGCCCCGGATGACGTCGCCGCCCGCGCCGCCGGTGACGGTGTCGGCGCCGCTGCCGCCGCGCACGACATCGCGCCCGGCCCCGCCCGTGACGGTGTCGTCCCCCTCGTCCCCGACGACGATGCCGCCGGCGTCATCGACGGTAATGGTGTCGCCGGCGTCGGTGCCGACATACAGATACCTGGTCATGGCCTGCCTCCAGTGCTCATGCGGGCCTCGGCCCGTCCGGTTCCGTCGCTTCCGCCGACACGCCGCCCGGGGTTCCTTCGATCCCGGCGGTCCGCATCCGGACAGGGCGCATGATAGGGACGCATGCCGGCAGGGTCCAAGACCGTCTTCTTATGGAGCCGGCAGGAATTTGCTATAGGGGACGGGCGGCTTCCCGTTGCGGATTGCGCGCAGGGGTGCCGGGCAGGGCGGCCTGCAGGCCCGGGAGGATGGGGTTCGTGACCGGAATGACGGGGGCAGCCGGGTCTCCCGGCTTGCGGCCCGGGGGAGCATGGGATCGATGACTGCCGGCGAGAGCGAGATACGGGCCGCGCTTGCGGAGAGCCGGCGGCTGTTCGTCTCGGTCGGCTTCTTCAGCATCTTCGTCAACCTGCTGATGCTGACCGGTCCGCTGTTCATGCTGCAGGTCTACGACCGGGTGCTGACCTCGCGCTCGGAGGCGACGCTGGTGACGCTGGCGGCGATCACGGGGTTCCTGTTCCTGATGATGGGGATCCTGGACCATGCGCGGGGCCGGGTGCTGGCGCGCGCCGGGGCGCGGCTTCAGGCGCGTCTGGATACGCGGGTGCTGAGGGCGATCCTGTCGCGGGCGGTCTCGCCGGCGGAGCGGGCGCGGCCGGCGACGGGGCTCAGGGACCTTGAGGCGATCCAGCGTTTCGCCTCGGGCTCGGGGCCGTTCGCCTTTTTCGACGCGCCCTGGACGCCGGTGTTCCTGGCGGTGCTGTTCATGTTCCACTGGCTGCTGGGCGTGCTGGCGGTGTTTTCGGGCTGCCTGCTGCTGGTGCTGGCGCTGCTCAACCAGGCGCGCACCGGGCGCCTGCAGCAGGAGCTCGGGGAGGCGGCGGCGCGCTCGGCGCATTTCGTGGAGCAGATGCGGACGGGAAGCGAGACGGTGCAGGGCCTCGGCATGCAGGACGCGGTGGTGGCGCGCTCCGGGGAGCTGCGCGACGGCCTGCTCGCGCGGACGCTGGCGGCGTCCGACCGGAGCGGCTTTTTCGGGGTGACGACGAAGACGCTGCGCCTGTTCCTGCAGTCGATGATGCTGGGCCTCGGCGCGTGGCTGGCGATCCAGGGGCAGGTGACCTTCGGGGTCATCATCGCGGCGTCGATCCTGCTCGGGCGGGCGCTGGCGCCGATCGACCAGGCGGTCGGGCAGTGGCCGCTGCTGCAGCGGGTGCTGGCGGCCCGGCGCTCGCTGGCGACGCTGCTGGAGGAGACGCCGCCCGAGGAGGGCCGGACCGCGCTGCCGGCGCCGCGCGCGCTGCTGGAGGTCCAGGGGTTGGCGGTCGCCGCGCCGGGGGCGCGGGTGGCGGCGGTGCGCGGGGCGTCGCTGCGCCTGGAGCCGGGCCAGGCGGCGGGCATTGCGGGGCCGTCTGCCTCGGGCAAGTCCACCCTGGCGCGCGCGCTGGCGGGCGTCTACCGGCCGCTCGGCGGTTCGGTGCGGCTCGACGGGGCGGAGCTCGACCAGTACGGTCCGGCGCTCGGGCGGCATATCGGCTACCTGCCGCAGGAAGTGCTGCTGTTCGATGGCACGGTCGCCCGCAATATCGCCCGGATGCAGCCGGACGCGAAGGACGAGGATATCGTGGACGCGGCGAAGCGGACCGGCGCGCACGAGATGATCCTCAAGCTGCCGGGCGGCTACGATTTCCAGGTATCGGCGGGCGGGGCGGCGCTGTCGGGCGGGCAGCGCCAGCGGATTGCGCTTGCCCGGGCGTTCTACGGGTCGCCGGTGGTGGTGGTGATGGACGAGCCGGACTCGAACCTCGACGCGGAGGGGACAATGGCGCTTGCCCGCGCGGTCGAAGGCCACAAGAAGCGCGGCGGCGCGGCGGTGATCGTCGCCCACCGGCACGGCGCGTTCGCGCAGTGCGACACGGTCTATGTGATGGAGGCGGGCCGCCCGGTCCCGGCCACGA
>JAPOZD010000237.1 GCA_026706245.1 Alphaproteobacteria bacterium | reverse complement strand
TGCCGTCCTCGCCCCGCTTCAGCCACATCATTTCCGGCTCGGTGCCGTGGCGCAGATGCAGGCCGTCGTGGTTTTCCCGGAATTGCGCGTGGATGCGGCGCAGATTGCCCCGGCTGTCGGAGGTCAGAAAAGCGCCGGGGTCCTCCCGCTCTTCCCGGTTGCGGAACAGGGTGCACCAGATCCGGGCGACCCGCTTGTCCCAGGGCAGCTGGCAGAAGGTTTCGGGCTCCGGGATGCCGACCAGCTCCTTTTCCTGCGGTCCGTAGCCCAGATATTCGCCATGCCTGTTCAGGAACAGGTTGACGGTCGCGCCATAGACCAGCTGGAAGCCCCGTTCGGCCACCGATTCCCAGTGGTCGGCAGGGATGCCCTTGCCGCATATCCGGCCCGTGATCGACACGAACTGGAGATACAGATACTGGATCCCCATTTCGTCGATCTTCTCGCGGACCTGCCTGACCAGGTCGCCGCGTCCGTCCTGTTGCACAAAGGTTTCGATATCCATCATTTCGCCGTCCCCTCCTGGCGCGCTCTTCCGAGGCCTGCCGCATCGCCCGGGCCATTGACTTGACCAATACGAACCATTACACTTGCTCCGACCGAACGGGGTCCGCCAGCATAATCGGTATTGTAAGGATCAAGGTGTCATTGGCAATTGCGAGTTGGACAATCGGTTCAGACCGACAACGGGGCCAGACTGAACGCTTCCTATCTTGTACTGCTTTGTGACCAATTGCAAACCAATGGTGCCAATGTCAACCAATTTAGCGCAACATCGGAGTTTTCTGTGAATTCAGGAGTGTGCAGCCATGGATGACGTGCGCGGGTCCGTGCAGGATTTCCAGACCGTCTCCGGCCCGAGCCAGGGCGAGCGCGGCCGCCATGTCGGGCAGATCACGACCCAGCTGCGCGAGGCCATCCGGAACGGATTCTACGTGAACGGCGACCAGCTGCCGGCCGAACGCGAACTCGCCGAGCGCTTCGACACGGCGCGCAGCACCATCCGCAAGGTGTTGCTCAACCTGGAGACCGAAGGACTGATCGAACGGCGGGTCGGCAGCGGCACGTTCGTGCGGAGCGACGACATATCGATGAATGCCACGCACGACATCGTCAGCCGCGTCAGTCCGCTGGAGCTGATCGAAGCGCGGCTGGCGGTCGAGCCGCACATGATCCGCCTGGCGGTGCTCAACGCAACAGCCAACGAAATCAAGATGCTGGGATCGATCCTGGACGACCTCGAGCGGTGCCGGAATGACAAGGAAGCCTTCACCCGCCACGACAGCATGTTCCACGAATGGCTGGCCAGGAGTTCCAAGAATCCCCTGTTGCTCCACCTCTACCAGCAGATCAACGCGGTTCGCGGCCACGACCAGTGGGACGCCATGAAGAACAAGATCCTGTCTCCCGAGGAGATCGACGAATACAACCGCCAGCACCGCGCCGTGTTCGAGGCGATCCAGCGCCGGGACATGGTCTCCGCGGTCAGGCACATCAACGAGCACCTGGAGAAAGCGCGCCGGGACCTGATGGGCGCCGCATCGGTATAGAGAAACAGCGGCTGCCGGCGGCAGGGCGGGCTAAGCTCGAACCCGGGATTTCGTCGGGTCGTAGAAGGGAAACGGCACCACCCGCGCCGGAATGCGTTTCTGGTGGCCGTCGAGCTTGCCGACTTCGACGGCGGTCCCCTCCTCCGATGCCGTGACATCCATTCGGCACAGCGCGATGTTCTTGCGCAGGATCGGCGAGCGCATGGCGCTGGTGACGACGCCGACCTGGGCGCGGCCGATATGCACGCAATCGCCGTGCGCCGCCGCCTCCTGCCCTTCCAGTTCCAGGCCGACCAGCTTGCGCTGCGGCGATTCCTTCCGCCGGATAAGAGCTTCGCGCCCGATGAAGTCATCCTCCTTCGTCTTCAGCGGCACGGTGAAGCCGATGCCGGCCTCGAAGGGATCGAGCTGGTCGTCGAATTCATGGTTGGCGAAGACGAGGCCGGCCTCTATGCGCACCATGTCGAGCGCCTCCAGACCGAAGGGCGAGAGCCCGTGCGGTTCGCCGGCCGCCCAGATGGCGTCCCATACGCCGGTCGCGTCGCGCGGATGGCACCACACCTCGAAGCCGAGCTCGCCGGTATAGCCGGTGCGCGACACGATGATCGGGATGCCGTCATGGGCGCCGATCCGTCCGATCAGGAACCGGAACCAGCCGAGCTCCCCGATCGAAGGCTGGGCGGGCGGCGTCCACACGACCTCCTTGAGAATGTCCCGGCTTTTCGGCCCCTGGACGGCCACGTTGTGGAGCTGGTCGGTCGAAGAGCGAACCCACGCATTGAGCCCGAGCTTCGCCGCCTGCTCGCGCATCCATTCGCCGCCGTAGTCGCAGCCGCCGATCCAGCGGAAATTGTCGGCGCCCAACCGGAAGGCGGTGCCGTCATCGATCATGCCGCCGGTCTCGTAGCACATGGCGGAATAGACCACCTGGCCAACGGCCAGCCGGCGCATGTTCCGGGTGAGCACCCACTGCATCAGCCGCTCGGAATCCGGCCCCAGCACTTCGAATTTGCGCAATGCCGACAGATCCATGATCGCCGCGCGCTCACGGCACGCCCAGTATTCCTGCAGCGCGCCCCGGTTGGTGAAGCTGTTGGCCAGCCAGTAGCCGTTATATTCGGTGAAGTTCCGCGTATGCTCGGAAAACCGGGGATGGAAACCGGTTTCCCTGGTCAGCTTGGGGTCGGCGTCGGGGGTCATGCGAAAGGCCACTGCTTTGGAGAACACGTTTTCGCGCGGGTAGATCCGCACATGGATGTCGGTCGGATTCCAGCCGTTGGCGGCGTCGATATCGTCCGGGCACGCGGACGATACGCAGACCATATCGGTCAGGGCCTGCAGCAGCACGTAGTCGCCGGGGCGCGACCACGGATTGTCGTGGAACGCCTGGTTGGCGTCGTCGAACCCGGTGTTGAAGAAGAAGTTCAGCGCCATCCAGCCGCAGCGCGGCGCGATCCCGAACGGCGCCAGCGCCCGGTTGAAGTTGTCAGTGCAGTTGACGTGGCCGGGATAGCCGATGTCGTCATAGTACTTCGCCGTGCAGGCATAGAGGAAGCTGTCGTGCCGGCCGCATGTGTCGCGGACCACTTCGACCATTGGCTGCAGGTCCTGATCGAAGCACTTCGACAGCAGGCCCGGCGCCGGATAGGCGTTACCCATCAATGTGCGGGTGCCCGTCGCGTCCAGGCAGAGTTCGCGCCCCCGGTCGAGACCGGCGAGGGTGAAAGCCTGGAAGTCCGAACACTGCCGGCCCTGCACGTCGATGATCTGGATGAACTCGCCGGCCTTGACCTCGTAAGCCTCGGCCGTGCTTGCCGCGATGCGCCGGTCGATGCGGGGGTCGGCCAGCGGTTCGGGTGCCGGGTGCTCGGCGGGGGCAACCGGATTGGCGCGGGCGACGAATATCTCGACCGGCGTCGGCGGGTCCTGCCGGTCGACACGCATCGGGCCGCCGGGCGCCGCCACGAAGCACATCAGCGGCCGCTCGGCCGTGAACGTCGCCTCCTCGCCCGGGCGCGACTCGCCGCCTAGAGCGTCGATGGACCGCGCCGCCGCGATGTCGAGGCCGCGCCGCTGCAGGGAACCGGCGAGCGTGCGGGCTGTCCGGTCGCCGCCGCCCAGTATCGCCTTCAGGCCTTCGGCGGTCCCATTCGACGCGACGCCCAGCGCATCCGTGTCCGCCGATCCGGTGGGCGCAAAGGCCGATATTTCGGCGGTCTGCCGCCCTTCCCTGTCCCGGACCGTGACGGTATCGCCCGGCTCCAGCGAAAAGACGGTTGCCGCGCCGCCCTCGGCGACATAGCGCTCGACCCCGAAGCCCAGCACCGGCACACCGGGAAGCAGCACGGCGCCGGCGGTCGAGGGCCGCTGCGCGAGTGTCGGTTTCAGTGTCTTGTCAGTCATTCCAGCCCCAACACCTTCTTGCGTTCCCGGGCCCAGGCGTTGATCAACTGATCGGCGATCAGGCCCATGAAGGCGATACACAGCCCGACGACCAGAGACTGGCCTGCATTGTTGTCGGCCTTGGACCGGAAAATCTCCTGGCCGAGATCGGTCGTGCCGATGAAGGCGGCGATCACCACCATGAACAGCGCGTACATGATCGTCTGATTTATGCCCAGCATGATGGCCGGGAAGGCCAGCGGCATGCGCACCTTCCACAATACCTGGCGCGGCGTGCAGCCCGATGTGATCGCCGCCTCGACGATATCGTGCGGTACGGTGCGCAGGCCGAAGATCGTCAGGCGGGTCGTCGGGATCGTGGCATAGATCACGATCGCCATGATGGCGGCGAAGTCGTTCACGTTGAACAGCATGATCGCCGGGATCAGGTAGATGAAGGACGGGAAGGTCTGGAAGGTGTCCAGAATCAGTTCCACGACCTTCGTGCGCCTGGGTCCGGCCGCCGCCCAGATTCCGACGATCGACCCGATTGTCACGCAGACGACGACCGCGAAGCTGACCATGTAGGCAGTGATCAGCGTCCGCTCCCAATAGCCGGCGAAGGCGAGATAAAGGGCAAATAGCACCTGGACGCCGGCGACCTGCCAGCCGCCGTAATACCACCCCAGCGTGACCGCGAAGACCAGCAGCGCCGACCAGGGGAGCATCAGGTAGAGGTCGCGCATCGGGATCAGCACATGAACCAGCAGCGTGTCCTTGATCAGCTCCAGATAGTCGAAGGCGTAGATGATGATGTCGTCGATCAGCGCGTCCCATAGCGGCGCGGTGGTAATCGACAGCGATTTTGGCCAGAGCTGCAGCGCCGGAATGAACGCCGCCAGGACATAGGAAACCACGACGACCGCGGCGCCGGCGGTCAGGAAGGGGTGGCGGACGTGGAACGGCCCCTCCCGCATATGCTCAGGCTCCTTGCGCGCCCAGGCCTGACTCAGCCGGTCGAGGATGATCGCCATGAACACGATCACCACGCCGATCTCCAGCGCCTGGCCGATCCACAGCGAGCGCAGCCGGTTCAGCAGGTCGTGGCCCAGCCCCTTGGCGC
>JAPOZD010000154.1 GCA_026706245.1 Alphaproteobacteria bacterium | reverse complement strand
TAATCGCGGAGGGCGGCGAGGCCGAAACGGTTGCGGGGCTCGCCGGCCTCGGCGCCCTGATGCTGACCGCGACCAGTCCGACCTCGCGCAACTACGTTTACGGGGTCGCGCTCCCCAGGGGCGAGCCGCCGCCGGCCGCGCTTGCCGAGGGCGCGACCACGGCCGAGCCCGCCCTGCTCCGCGCGGCGCGCGCCGGCGTGGAGTTGCCGATTGCCGCGGCCGTCGCCGATATTGTCGCGGGGCGCGCCGATATCGAATCCGCCATGAAGCGGCTGCTCGCACGCCCCGCCGGCCGCGAATGACCGGATAAAGGAAGAGGAAACCGCGCGATGAATTACTGGCTGTTCAAGAGCGAACCCGGCGCCTGGTCGTGGCAGGACCAGCTGGATGCCGGCACGGCCGAATGGGACGGCGTGCGCAACTACCAGGCCGCCAACAACATGAAGGCCATGAAGGTCGGCGACCGGGGCTTCTTCTACCATTCGGTCGGCGAGCGGGCGATCGTCGGCACGGTCGAGGTGGTGAAGGAATACTACCCGGACCCGACCGACGCCTCGGGCCGCTTCGGCATGGTGGACGTGCGCGCCGTCGAGAGCGCGGCCCGCCCGGTGACGCTGGCGGAGATCAAGGCCGACCCCGACTTCGCCGAGCTTCCGCTCGTCCGCCAGTCGCGGCTTTCCGTCTCGCCGGTGCCGGCTCCGCTCTGGGCGAAGCTTTGCGCGATGGCGGGCGTCTCCGGCTGACCCGCCGGGCGCCATGGGCTGGCTCGACCGCATCGCAGAGTGCAACCGGCACGACCTTTCCGGCTTCCTGCCCTTCGAGGTCGAGGACAAGCGGATCGGCTGGGTCCGCCGCAGCCTGACGGAGCAACTTGCCGAACGGCCGGAGGTCTTCGCCGTCGGGGCCGAATCGGTCGGCTTCGCGGCCGGCCTCGACACGCCGGAGCGGCGGAGCGCCGCGCTCGCCGAAGTGGTCGGCGCGTGGCATGAGCGCGGTCTCCTGCGGCGGGTCAGCGGCGAACTGCTTGCAGTCGGCGCCGACTTCGGCGAGGCCCCGCTTTTCCTGATCGACCGCTCGGCCGTGCAGGCCTTCGGCTTCAGTGCGGTGGGCGTCCATGTCAACGGCTATGTGCGCCGCGATGACGGGCTCCATGTCTGGGTCGCCGAGCGCGCCGCCGGGCGCCACAGCTATCCGGGCATGCTCGACAACATGGTCGCCGGCGGCCAGCCGGCCGGCCTCTCGCTGATGGAAAATGTCGTCAAGGAGGCTGCGGAGGAAGCCGGCATCCCCTGCGCGCTTGCGCTGCGCGCCCGGCCCGCCGGCGCCGTCACTTATTGCCTGGAGGCCGAAGCGGGCCTGCGCCCCGATATTCTCTATGTCTATGACCTCGAGCTTCCCGCCGGCTTCGAGCCGCGCAATGCCGACGGGGAGGTCGCGCATTTCGAGCTCTGGCCGGCCATCCGCCTCGCCGAAACCGTGCGGGACACGAGGCGGTTCAAGTTCAATTGCAATCTCGTGATTATCGATTTCCTCATCCGCCGGGGCGTTCTCGGCCCGGAAGAGCCGGATTACGCGGCCATACTCGCCGGCCTCCGCCCCGCGCTCCCCGTCGATCCCTGGCGGATGTGGTAGTCTCGAACCCTTCGGTGAAGCGGGAGGCCCCGATGGTCCACGATGTCCTGAATGACGGTTTTCTCGAGATCATCGACCCCGGCACGGCGCCGGAACGGATCGGCAGCGGCTTCGATTTCACCGAGGGACCGGTCTGGCATCCGCGCGAGAAGACCGTGGTCTTCTCCGACATGCCGGGCAACCATATGCGCGTGTGGACCGAGGCCGGCGGCGTCGCCACCTTCCGCAAGCCCAGCAACATGGCGAACGGCAATGCCTACGACCTCGAAGGCCGGCTCGTCACCTGCGAGCACGCCACCAGCCGGGTGACCCGCACCGGCCATGACGGCCGGATCGAGGTGCTCGCCAGCCACTATGAGGGCAAGGAGCTCAACAGCCCGAACGACATCATTGTGGCGTCCGACGGCGCGATACTCTTCACCGACCCGGGCTTCGGCCGCATGGCCTATTACGGCGTCGAGCGCGAGTCCGAACTCGGCTTCCGCGGCGTTTACCGGCTGGAGCCGGGCGGCGGCGAAGCGCGCCTGCTCGCCTCGGATTTCGACCAGCCGAACGGCCTCTGCCTCTCGCTCGACGAGAAGCGGCTCTGGATCAACGACACCATGCGCGGCCATATCAGGGTGTTCGATGTGGAAGCCGGCGGCGGGCTCTCCTCCGGCCGCGTCTGGGCGGAGGTTGCGGGCGAGGGACCGGGCCTGCCCGACGGCATGAAGATCGACGCGGAGGAGCGGATCTATTGCACCGGCCCCGGCCCCGGCATCCATGTGTTCGCCCGCGATGCGACACCGCTCGGCATCATCCGCATCCCGGAAGGCTGTGCCAATTTCTGCTTCGGCGGCGAAGACATGCGCACCCTCTTCGCAACCGCCTCCACCTCCCTCTACCGCATCCCCCTCCGCGCGGCAGGGCCGGCCCTGCGGTTTTGAGGCGGGCCGGCCGGGTTCGCACCGGACGGGTAGGGCGGCAGCATGAAACCCACCGTCTATATCGAAACCTCAGTCATCGGCTACCTCACAGCCCGTCCCTCCCGCGCTCTCGCTACCGCAGGCTACCAGCAGGTGACGCGGGAGTGGTGGAGCACGGCGCCGGAGCGCTTCGATCTCGTTGCCTCGGCATTGGTCGTCGATGAAGCGGCAGCAGGAGGTCCGGATGCTGCCCGGTCCCGACCGGACGCCCTCGGCGCTGCCGCGCTTCTCGACGCAACACCGGAGGCCGAGGACCTTACCCGGAATTTGCTCGACCTCGGGGCGTTTCCGTACCGGGCAACCGGGGATGCCGCCCATATTGCCATTGCCGCCACCAACGGCGTGACATATCTCGCGACCTGGAACTTCCGGCATATCGCCAATGCAGCAATGCGGACGCGAATTGAAGGGGCATGCCGGGAGGCCGGCTACGAACCGCCGGTGATTTGTACGCCAAGCGAACTACTGGGGAATGACGATGGCGACAACCCGACCTGACCCGATAATCGCAGAAGTTCGGGCGGTGCGTGACGCGCATGCAGCCCGTTTCAATTACGAGGTGAAGGCAATTTTCGAGGATATTCGCGCGAAGCAGGAGGCTTCGGAACGAGATTATGTGTCCTATCCTCCCCGTCGTGTCATGGCGGAAGCACCGAACGGGGAGTGATGGCGTCTGGAATGCTCTCAAGCAGGCTCAAGCAAAGCCCGCAATGCCCCCCACTTCGTCGCCCCGGAGCTCGATCCGGGGTCCATCCACAACCGTTTCGGCCTGGCGGAAAGGCCGGGAGATGGACCCCGGATCGTCGCTGACGCGCCGTCCGGGGTGATCCCCGCTTTTGCGAGGGCAGGCGATTTAGGCTTTACGGACGAAGCTGTTTCAACTCGAACGGATGCCTCTCTAGGCCCGACTTCCCGGCAAGGCCACGGTCGGTACCGCTTCCGGCTACGGCCCGCCCGCCGCCTCCACGACCGCGCCGAGCGCCCGCCAGTCGGGCGGGCCGGCAGCTGCGATGGGCTGGATGCAGACCTGGTCGGCGCCGGCGTCGAAATGCGCGCGGAGCCGCGCGGCCACGTCCCCGGCGCTGCCCCATGCGACCATGGCGTCCATCAGCCGGTTGGAGCCGCCATTCTCCATGTCCTCCGTCCCGAAGCCGCTGCGCAGCCAGTTGTTGCGGTAATTGTCGAGCGTCATGTAGCGCGCGAGTTCCTTGCGCGCCGCCGCGCGGGCCGCTTCGGCATCTCCCAGCAGGCAGATTTTCTGCTCGACCGCGAGCCAGCGGCCGGGGCCGAGGATGGCGCGCGCGCGTTCCGTGTGCTCGGGCGTGACATTGTAGGGAATGGCGCCCCGGCATCGCTCTGCGGCCAGTTCCAGCATGCGCGGCCCGAGCGCTGCGATCACCACAGGCCGGTCCGGGTCGTCGAGCGGCGGGCCGTCGGCGGCGCCAACGCCGCCCTCGTTACGATTCGCCGCGTCGGGCGCGGCGGCGGCGATACCCTCCAGATAGCGGCGCATGGCCGCCACGGGGCCGGCATAGCGGTGGCCGCGCAGGCCCTCGACCAGTGGCGGGTGGCTGACGCCGAGGCCGAGCACGAAGCGCCCGCCGGAGAGCTCCGCCAAGGTGCGCCGGCCGTTGCGCGCCGTAACAGGATCGCGGGCGTAGATATTGGCGATCGAGCTGCCGACCGCGATCCGCGAGGACTGCGACAGCAGGAAGCCCGCCAGCGCGAGGCTCTCATAGCCCGTCGATTCCGGATACCAGAGATGCGAGCAGCCAAGCGCCTCCGCGCCCCGCACCAGCTCGCCGAGCCCCGCCCCGTCCAGCCGGTCGGTCGGATACCAGAAGCCGAAACGTCCGTAGTGCATCAGATGAAGTGTTCCTTTACGCTTGGGTGCTGCAACGCCCCGGGCAACATAGCGCGCGCAGAAGGCCGCGACGACGGAAAACGCCCGTCGAACAGATCGGAATAGCGAAGTTCGAAGCTTTACGTAGTCCGCTCAGCGGGTCGCTGTGCAGTCGGGTGGAGGCTGCATACCAGCCATCAGGCACAAGGCCGTGGCCCTCATCACAAGGAGGGGAGAGTTCCCCCAGGGAGGAGTCGAACCTCCGTACTGGCACGACACTTCCGGGATGCGAGCCTCGTACGAACTTCCTTCGATGCAGGGCGAAGGTTGCCCGATTGATCGTCGCACCACCCTGCAAGGATGTGTCGCTTCATGCCGTCGCGGTCTGCAAACCGCCGCTAGGCCACCTCAGCTACAGGGGGATGGTTGTCTGACCCTAACGCGAACCCCGCCCGCAATCAACCCGAATCTCCGAAATTTCCTCCCCTTCAACGGTGCAGCCCGGTTGTCGCTCCAGCTGCATTGCAACAACCGGTTCGGGTTTGCACCTCCCGCAGCGGGCCACACGATGCGGGAATGCCGGCGTTTCCGTCAGCCGGCCTTTTCGGTGGTCGGGTCGATCGTCTTGACGATGGCG
>JAPOZD010000329.1 GCA_026706245.1 Alphaproteobacteria bacterium | reverse complement strand
GGCCGCCGCCCCGGAGGATGCCGGCCGGCTCGCCCGGACCGAACTGGCGGATGCGCTGGCGGCGCTCTGCAAGGCGGCGGACGCCGGATCGGCCGAACTCGGCCTGCATGGCACTGCCGCGCTGGTGAAGCTGCACACCCGCCGCCCGATCCTGCCCGGCATTGCCGAGGACCCCGTGGACGAGGCGCGCGACCTGCACCGGGAAATCAAAGCCGCCCTCGCCCTTGTCGCCGCCCTGGCGCGCGCTTAGGCTCCGGCGGCAACGGCAGGAGGGGGAACGCCGATGCAGTTCAGCCGGGCCGAGGAGGAATTCCGCGAGGAGGTGCGCGCCTTCATCCGCGACAGGCTGCCGCCGGATGTGCGCCACAAGGTCGTCTCCGGCATGGAGATCGCCAAGGACGACTACATGCGCTGGCACCGTGCGCTCTACGAACGCGGCTGGGTGGCGCCCACATGGCCGGAGGAGGATGGCGGCGCGGGCTGGACGCCGGCAGAGCGCTACATCTTCGATGAGGAGGCGGGGCTGGCGGGCGCGCCCAGGCTTTCCGGCTTCGGCCTCGGCATGGTGGGGCCGGTGCTGATGGCCTTCGGGTCCGAAGAGCAGAAGGCCGAGCACCTGCCGAAGATCCTTTCCGGCGAGCGCGTCTGGTGCCAGGGCTATTCCGAGCCCGGCTCCGGCTCCGACCTCGCCTCCCTCAGGACCCGGGCGGTGCGGGACGGCGGGGACTATGTCATCAACGGCCAGAAGATCTGGACCTCGCTCGCGCACCATGCCGACTGGATCTTCTGCCTGGTGCGCACCAGCGACCAACCGAAAAAGCAGGATGGCATCTCGTTCCTCATCTTCCCGATGACGGCGCCCGGCATCGAGGTGCGCCCGATCATCACCATGAACGGCCTGCGCCATGTGAACGAGACCTTCTTCACCGATGTGCGCGTGCCGGCCTCGAGCCTGGTCGGCGAGGAGGGCCGGGGCTGGACGATCGCCAAATACCTGCTCCAGCACGAGCGCATGAGCGGCGGCGGCGTGGGCGAGCTCAAGACGGCGCTGAAGCGGGTCAGGGACATCGCCGCCGGGGAAGCCTCGGACGGCGGCCGGCTTATCGACGATGCCGACTTCCGCCGGCGCTGCGCCGACATCGAAATCCAGCTCCTTTCCGTCGAGCAGGTGATGCTGCGGGCGCTTGCCGCCTATTCGGCGGACCGGGAGCTCGGCGCGCTCACCTCGATGATCAAGATCAGGCGCAGCGAGGTGCAGCAGGCGATCTCGGAACTCGGCGTCGAGGCCGCGGGCTACTACGCCCTGCCGATGGATGTGAATGCGCTCCGCCACGGCTGGAACGAGGAGCCGGTCGGCGACGAGGCCTTCAACGGCCTGCTGCCGGGCTATCTCTTCCTGCGCGCCGCCTCGATCTATTCCGGGTCCAACGAGATTCAGCGCAATATCGTCGCCAAGCATCAGTTGGGGCTTTAGCCCGGACTTCTCACAAATGTCGCGGCCTGCGTCGCGTCCAGGCGTTCGATCCGCAAGGAGCGGGCCGAAAAGCGCAGCGGTGCCTGCGCTTGAGGCCCGCGACGCTGCGGGCGGACGCCTGGACGCGACCCGAAGGGCGGCGCTGTCGGGCCGGCAGGGTGCGTCAAACCGCTTGCCCGATGCCCCGCATCGCGCTACGCGTCTTTCCTTCCCTGCCGGCCCGACAGCGCCGCGCAGACCACGACATTTGTGAGAAGTCCGGGCTCGATGGTCCAGAGATCGTTTCCCGTTACCTGGGACGAGTTGCACCGCGATACGCGGGCGCTGGCTTGGCGGCTGAGCGAAGCCGGCCCGTTCCGGGGCATAGTAGGCATCGCACGGGGCGGACTGGTGCCGGCCGCCATCGTGGCGCGCGAACTGGAGCTGCGCTTCGTCGAGACCGTCTGCATCTCCTCCTATGACGACCGCGACCAGCGCGACCCGGTGGTGCTGAAGGCGCTGGAAGGCGAAGACGGCGAGGGCCTCCTGATCGTGGACGACCTTGTGGATACGGGCGTCACGGCCAAGATCGTGCGCGCCATGCTGCCCAAGGCGCATTTCGCCACCGTCTATGCCAAGCCCGCCGGGCGGCCGATGGTCGATACCACGATCACGCAGGTGAGCCAGGACACCTGGATCGTCTTCCCGTGGGACGACGATGTGCCGATCAGCGAGCAGACCGCGTAGAGAGACGCCCGAGGGAATGGAAGAACTCGCAACCGGCTACGGCCTGGTCGAAGGCCCCGTCTGGGACGCGGCCCGGCAATGCCTCTACTACTCCGACGTGCCGAACGGGGGCGTGTTCCGGCTGGACGCGGACGGCGGCGTCTCGGTCCAATTCCCGCATCGCCGGGGCATTGGCGGCATGGCGCTGCACGAAGCGGGCGGGCTCGTGGTCGGCGGGCGGAACCTTGCCTTCAAGAGCTTCGCCGGCGGCCCGAGCCAGGTGCTGCTCGACAACGACGTCACAGAACACGCCATAGGCTTCAACGATTTCACGACCGATCCCCGGGGCCGCATCTGGGCGGGCTCGCTCGCCTTCCGGGTGTTCGGCGGGGAAGAGCCGCGGCCGGGCCATCTGCACCGGGTCGATCTCGACGGCAGCGCGCACACGCTTTCGGACGGCGTGATGCTGACCAACGGCATGGGCTTTTCGCCGGACGGAACGCGGCTTTACCACTCCGATGCTCGCGCGGAACTCATCCGCGTCTATGACGTGGACGAGGCCGGCGGCGTCTCTCCCTGGCGGGTGTTTGCCCGCATGCCGAAGGATGTGCCGGACGGTCTGGCGGTGGCGGCGGACGGTACGGTCTGGGTGGCGCTCGCACATGGCGGGCGCGTGGCGGTCTTCTCTCCGGAGGGCGAGGAGGTCCGCTCGATCCCCGTGCCGCTGCCGATGGTCACGAGCGTCTGCTTCGGCGGCCCGGACCTCCGCGACCTCTATATCGTCACCGGCTCGCGCGGCGGCCCGCACGAGAACTGCGGCGCCGTCTTCCGCATCCGCGCCGACACCCCCGGCCTCCCGCTGGCCGATTGCAGGGTAAGGCTGCCGGAAGAGCTCCGCGCCTGAGTTCGGCCGCAACTTACGCAAGCATGTCTGCGATTGACTTGCGCCGGCGGCACGTCTATCTTTCCTCGCGAGGCGCAAGCTTTGCTTGCCCTCTTTCCGAGGCCCGCGCTCCGGCGCGGGTCTTCGCGCATTCGGAGAACCATGTTTGACCCATTTTGCATATCTCGATGAATTCGGGCATGTCGGTCCGTATCTGAGCCGGATGGACCGAACGCATAATGACAGCCCGGTTTTCGGTCTTGCCGGCTTCGTGCTGCCTTCACGGGAAATACGGGGATTCGGGACGTGGTTCTTCCAAAGAAAATGCGAACTTCTTGAGTTTGAAATAAAGCGCGCTGGTAAACATCCAGCTTTGTGGGAAAAGAAAGGGTCCAGCCTATACACGACAAGAAATGTAGCGAGTTACGCGGAATTCAGAAGATTTACAAACCGCTTGTTCAACAAGATCGAATCACTTGGAGGGTTTATATTTTATGTCGGCCTCAGGAAGACCTTATCTCCTGCGGTACACAATTCCAACCGGCTTTACGCAAGAGTCCTGCTCGAAGCCATAAAGAGAATCGACCAATTCTGCGCTGAGGACTGTAGTCCAGCGGGCAATTTTATTCTGGTTCTGGATCAACACCAGCAGCGCGAGCAGCTGATTACCGCTGCTGCAAGGAGCATGTACGGGCGGGAAACGCAACGCAAATATATGATCGAGCCTCCCTTCCAGGCAGAAAGCCACCGCTACCAGACATTGCAGGCCGCCGACTGGATTGCAGGACTCGTGGGACGCTTGGGCGCGTTTTGGGCGGACCCCGACGCCTATCCCGAAAACGCGCTATTCCGCCGCTATTTCGAGCAACGCCTCAACCGCGTAAGCCATCGAAGCGGAATCCGGATTTGACCTTTGCCGCCCCCCGCAATCGTCTGTGTTGGCGGTCCCGCCGGGTAATTCGCGGAAGCGAAGGCCTTGTTGCGATCCAGGGACCTTGACTACGGGCCCTCTGCGGGCCTCTAAAGGATTCCCGACCGGATGATGACCAGCCGGATGACGACCAAGGGAAAAGGAGTCGCCGTGCGCACCACCGCTCCCAGCAACCGTTCGCGCCTGCGCCGGAAATATGAGCGCGGGCGCTACGACAAGCAGAGTCTCTACGGGATTCTGGACGCCTGCCTGCTGGCGCATGTCGGCTATGTGCTGGACGGCGCCCCCGTGGTCACGCCGACGCTCTACTGGCGGGAGGGGGACCACATCTACTGGCACGGGTCCTCGGCGAGCCGGATGCTGCGCAGGTCTGCGGGCTTTGAGGTCTGCCTGACGGTCTCGGAGCTGGACGGGCTGGTGCTGGCGCGCTCGGGCATGCACCACTCGGTGAACTACCGCTCGGCCATGCTGTTCGGGACGGCGAAGAAGGTCACGCGGCGCGACGACAAGGTCGAGCGCATGCGCGTCTTCGTCGAGCAGATGTTCCCCGGCCGATGGGAGCAGCTGCGCGAAATCAACGAGCAGGAAATCAAGGCCACAACCATACTCGGCATGCCCATCGACGAGGCAGCGGCCAAGGTCCGCGCCGGCGGCCCCGTCGATGACGAGGAGGATTACGGCCATCCCGTCTGGGCAGGCGTCATCCCCTTTGCGCCCAAAATGCCCGGCGCGCCGATCCCCGACGACCGCCAGGACCCCGACACGGCCCTGCCGGAGCATGTGCGGCGCTACCGCGTCGAGCGGACGGTTTCCTGACCGCACGGTCCGGCCCGGACCGCGCGCCTTGACCCGGAAATGGCGGGGTGCCACCGTCCGGCGTCGATGCGGGAACCGAACACACCGGCTCGCAAACAGGGGGAGTATCCGACCATGAGAAGAACCGCGACGTTTCTTGCCGCGTTTGCCGCCGCCGCGATGGCGGGCGGTTCCGCCGGCCATGCCGGAGAGGTCAAACTGCCGGACACGCTCGTGACCACGGCCTACAACACGGGCACGACCGGCTACAGCCAGATGATCGCCGTCGGCGGCATGC
>JAPOZD010000420.1 GCA_026706245.1 Alphaproteobacteria bacterium | reverse complement strand
GGGCTGCGGGCCTGCGCGACGAATGGCAGCCGGGCGAGGTGGGCGCCCATGCGCGGCTGGAGCGGTTCCGGAGAGAGCTTGTCTCGGGCTATGCGGAGGGGCGCGAGTTCCCGGCGGGGCAGGGCACTGGAATGCTTTCGCCCCACTTGCATTTCGGCGAGATCGGATCCCGGCAGGTCGCTGCGGCGCTGGGCCCGACGGAGCCCGGAAGCGGCGCTGGCGCCTTCCTCCGCCAGATCGGCTGGCGTGAGTTCAGCTACCACCTGCTCTTCCACAATCCCGACATGGACAAGGCCAATCTCCAGCGCGCATTCGACCGCACGCCCTGGCGCGACGATCCCGGGGGTTTGCAGGCCTGGCAACGCGGCCGCACCGGCTATCCGCTGGTCGATGCCGGCATGAGGGAGCTCTGGACGACGGGCTGGATGCACAACCGGGTGCGGATGGTCGCCGCCTCGTTCCTGACCAAGCACCTGCTGATCGACTGGCGGCTCGGCGCCGGGTGGTTCCTCGACACGCTGGTGGATGCCGACCTCGCCAACAACAGCGCCGGCTGGCAGTGGGTGGCGGGCAGCGGCGCCGACGCCGCGCCGTATTTTCGCATTTTCAACCCCGTCGCGCAGTCCAGGCGCTTCGACGCCGGAGGCGGCTATCTCCGCAAATGGCTCCCGGAACTGCGGCTGCTGCCGGACAAATGGATACCCGCCCCCTGGGAGGCGCCGGCGTCCGTCCTCGCCGATGCCGGAACAAGGCTCGGCGAGACCTATCCGCGGCCCATCGTGGAGCATGCGTCGGCGCGCGAGCGGGCTCTCGACATCTACCGGACCGTCATTCGCGAGGGTGCGTGAGAATATTGCAGGAGATCGATTCGTCTATTTTGATCGAATTGAACATTACGACTAAAATGTTCAACCTTGGGCGATAGAGGAGGATACGGACGATGGAAAAGTGCGTTCCTGCCGTGGAGGCCAAGACGAACTTCGGCGCGCTCCTGGAGAAAGCGCAGCGTGAGCCGGTCGCGATCTCGAAGAACGGCCGCCCGGTAGCCGTGTTGATGTCGGTGGATGAGTTCGAGGATCACCGGAGGTTCAAGCTCGAACAGCTCCGTCGCGAGGTCGGGGCCGGGCTTGAGGACCTCGAGGCCGGCGAGGTCGTCGACGGCGCCGAAGCATTCGAGGCTGTCAGGCGAGAATTGCAGGACTGATGCCGGGTTACCGCCTTACGCGGCGAGCGCTGGCCGACCTTCGGGATATAGTCCGCTACACCGGCGAAACCTGGGGCCGGAGGCAGGCGCGGCTCTATCTCGAGGAACTGGAACTCCGTATCCGGAAACTTGCGCTGTCGCCGGAAGTGGGGCGCCTGCGGGACGACGTGGCGCCCTCTGTGCGATCGTTCCCCATCGGCCGGCATGTCATGTTCTATCTGACAGGCGAAAGCGGGATTACGGTGCTTCGCGTGCTTCACCCGCGCATGAATATTGCCCGCGCGTTTCGGGACGATGAGTTGTGAAGAGCACCAGGTTGCTTCCGGGTCCGAACGAAACGGGGTGTGAATGCGTGGCCCGGAGTCGTGTGCGGTTACGTGTTGGGCGCTTGTAAAAAAGAGGCAACGAGGATGCTGCGCCTGTTCGTCGATGCCGCGCTCCGGGAGGGCGCGTCCGTTTCTCTGGACGGCGATCAGGCGACGTGGCTCGGCCGGGTCATGCGGCGGCGCGTGGGCGAGCGGTTCGCGATCTTCAACGGCCGAGACGGGGAGTGGGAGGCGGAGATCGCGGTGCTGGAGCGCGGCTCAGGGCAGGCGTCTGTGCTGCGGCGGCTTCGCCCCCAGGCGGCATCTCCGGACGTCTGGCTCGCCTTCGCGCCGGCCAAGCGCGGCATGGCGGACCTCGCCGTGCGCCAGACGGTGGAGCTTGGCGCCGCGCGCATCCTGCCGGTCACGACGGAACGCAGCGTGGTGGACCGGCTCAATCGGGAGCGTCTGCGCCGTATCGCCATAGAAGCTGCGGAACAGTGCGGGCGGCTCGAAGTGCCCGAGATTGCGCCGCTCGCGCCCTTGCGGGACCTGTTGGCGGAATGGCCGGCGGGCCGGGCTCTCGCAGCTTGTCATCCGGGCGGCGGGGCGCTGCAGGCGGGCCCGGCTCCCGGCGGGCTTTTACTCGGACCGGAAGGCGGCTTTGCAGCGGCGGAACTTGACGCTTTCGCCGAAACCGGTTTCGTTCGCCTCGTCGATCTCGGCCCGCGCATCCTGCGGGCGGAAACGGCGGTCGTGGCCGCGCTCTCCATGCGCCACGCGATCTGGGGAGACGGGGCTTGAAACGAGGGAACGGCCGATGACGGCTGCAGTGGCAGAGGCTGAGGGTGCGATAGAGAACCGCCGCGAGCTCGTGGAGTGGTTCGAGCAGGGCTGCAAGCCGCCCGAGGACTGGCGCTGCGGCACCGAGCACGAGAAATTCGTCTTCAGGCGTTCCGACCTCACGCGCCCCGGCTATGACGATCCGGACGGCATCGGCGAGTTGCTGCGCCGGCTGGAGGCGTTCGGCTGGAAGCCGAAGCGCGAGGCCGGCAAGACCATTGCGCTCGCGATGGAGCAGGCGAGCATCACGCTGGAGCCGGGCGGGCAGTTCGAGCTTTCCGGCGCGCCGCTGGAGACCGTCCACCAGACCTGCGACGAGGTGCATGACCATCTCGACCAGTGCCGGCAGGTGGGCGATGCGATGGGGCTCGGATTCCTCGGCCTCGGCTTCGACCCGAAATGGCGCCGGGAGGACATTCCCTGGATGCCGAAGGGCCGCTACGCAGTGATGCGCCGCTACATGCCGAAGGTCGGCTCGCTCGGCCTCGACATGATGCTCAGAACCTGCACCGTGCAGGTGAACCTCGACTACGCCGACGAGGCCGACATGGTGGACAAGTTCCGCCTGTCGCTCGCCCTGCAGCCGCTGACAACCGTCCTCTTTGCCGACTCACCCTTCAAGGAGGGCCGGCTGACGGACCATGTGAGCCTCCGCTCGCATGTCTGGACCGACACCGACCCCGACCGCTGCGGCATGCTGGGCTTCGTCTTCGAGGAGGGCTTCGGCTTCGAGCGCTATGCCGAATACTGCCTCGATGTGCCGATGTATTTCGTCTATCGCGACGGGCGTTATATCGACGTGGCGGGCCGGTCCTTCCGCGATTTCCTGGAAGGGCGGCTGCCGGAGCTGCCGGGCGAGCGCCCGCATATCGGCGACTGGTCGGACCATGTCACGACCGCCTTCCCGGAAGTGCGGATGAAGCGCTATCTGGAGCTGCGCGGCGCGGACGGCGGACCGTGGGGGCGGCTCTGCGGGCTGCCGGCGCTCTGGATCGGCCTGCTTTATGACGGCGCGGCGCGGGCCGCCGGCTGGGACCTCTGCAAGCACTGGACCGACGAGGAGCGCGAACGGCTGCGCGCAGACGCGCCGCGCCTCGGCTTCGCGGCGGAGGTCGGGGGCCGCTCGCTCCGCGATATCGCGAAGGACATGGTCGCCATTGCCCGGCAGGGGCTGAAGGCGCGCGCGCGGCTCGACGGCGCCGGCAATGACGAAACCGGCTTCCTCTCCGACCTTGAGGAGATCGCGGAAAGCGGCGTCACCGCGGCCGAACGCAAGCGGGCGCTGTTCGAAGGCCGCTGGGGCGGCAGGGTCGAGCCCGTGTTCGAGGAGTTTGCATATTGACCGACGATCCCCGCGCAAAGGCCGCCGGCCTCGACCACCTGAAGGGCGAGGACAGGGCCGCGCTCGACGCCGGCACGAAGCTCGCCGACGAGCTTGCGGCCGCGCTGCCGCGCGACCACCACATGTATGAGGAGCCGGCGCTCACCTGGCGGCCGGAGCCCGGCCGGTGACGGCGCTGCACTGGCTGACGCTCGCCGAAGCGGCGCGGGCGCTCCGCCGGCGGGAGCTCGGGGCGCTGGAATACACCGAGGCGCTACTGGCGCGGATCGAGGCGGTCAACCCGAAGCTCGACGCCTTCATCGCGCTGCTGGCCGACCGTGCCCGCGAGCGCGCCGCTGCGCTCGACAACGGCCCCGTGCGGGGCGTCCTGCACGGCGTGCCCTTCGGTCTCAAGGACATCATCGACGTGGCCGGCGTGCCGACCACGGCGCATTCGGCCGTGTTGAGGGATAATGTCGCGGCCAAGGACGCCGGCGTGACCCGGCGTCTGGAGGGCGCGGCCGGGGTGTTGCTCGGCAAGCTTTCGACGCATGAATTCGCCATTGGCGGCCCGAGTTTCGACCTGCCCTGGCCGCCGGCGCGCAATCCCTGGAACACCGACTGCCACCCGGGCGGCTCCTCCTCAGGGTCCGGGGCGGGCGTGGCGGCCGGTCTCTTCCCGCTGGCGCTCGGCACGGATACGGGCGGCTCGGTGCGCAACCCGGCGTCGTGCTGCGGCATCGTCGGCATGAAGGCGACATACGGGCGGGTGAGCCGGGCCGGCGTGGTGCCACTCTCCTGGTCGATGGACCATATCGGCCCGATGACGCGCACGGTCGAAGACAATGCGCTCGCGCTGGAAGTGCTCGCCGGCTACGACCCCGAGGACCCGGCGAGCGCGGACGAGCCGGTGCCCTCCTACACCGCCGGGCTGGAACGGGGCGTGAAGGGCATGAAGATCGGCCATGTGCGCCGCTGGCACGAGGACGACATGCCGGCCGCACCGGAAATGCGCGCCGCCATAGACGCCGCGCTTCGCGTGCTGGAAGGCGAGGGCGCGGAGATCGTCGAGGTCGATCCCGGGGCGCTGCAGGACTATTCGCGGGTGAACCGCATCATCCTCTGGGCGGAGGCCTGGTCGATCCACGAGCGCTGGCTGAAGGAGAAGCCCGAAGCCTATGGCCGCCTCGGCCGCGAACGGCTGATCGCGGGCGCCTATCTCTCCGCCGGCGACTATCTCCGCGCGCTCAGGCAGCGGGGCCGCTGCACACGGCGCATGTCGGAGGCGCTTGCCGGCGTGGATGTGCTGGTCTGCGCGTCCAGCATGGAGTCGGCCTGCGCCATCGAGGACGAGCCGGAAGTGCTGCGTACCTATTCGCGCCAGGCGCGCCAGCCCTTCAATGTCACCGGCCATCCGGCACGGCGAGCGCCGGATG
>JAPOZD010000051.1 GCA_026706245.1 Alphaproteobacteria bacterium | reverse complement strand
CTCAACTATCTGGCGCTGACCGGCGCGCTGCACGCCATCGGCCCGGCCGCCGGTCCGCCCGTGCCGCCGCTCAACCTCGCCGGCGATTTCGGCGGCGGCGCGCTCTATGCCGCCTTTGGCATTCTGGCAGCGCTGTTCGAGCGCGGAACCTCGGGAAAGGGGCAGGTCGTCGATGCCGCCATGGTCGATGGCGTCGCCTCGCTGATGACCTTCGTGCAGGGGCTCTTCGCTGCCGGCTGGTGGCGCGACGAGCGCGAGGCGAACCTGATCGACGGCGGCGCGCCCTTCTACCGCTGTTACGAGACGGCGGACGGCAGATGGGTGGCGCTCGGGGCGATAGAACCCGAGTTCTACGACGCCTTCCTGAAGCTGACGGGCCTCGATGCGGAGGCGCTGCCGAAGCGCATGGACCGCGCCCGGTGGCCGGAGCTGACGGCGCGCTTCCAGCGGTTGTTCCTCACAAAGACGCGCGAGGAATGGTGCGCGCTGCTGGAAGGCACGGACGCCTGCTTCGCCCCGGTGCTGACCCTGGAGGAAGCCCCGGCCCATCCGCACATGGTCGCAAGGGGCGCGCTCGCCGCGAGCCACGGCACCCACCAGTCCGGCCCCGCGCCCCGCTTCTCCCGTACGCCGGGCGCGCTCTCCCGCCCGCCGCCGGCGCCCGGCGAGGACACGCGCGCCGCGCTTGCCGACTGGGGCCTCGCCAAGGCGGATATAGACGCCCTGATTGCGTCCGGTGCGGCGTTGGAGGCGGAACCGCCGGAAGAATAGCCCGGCCTCAGCCCAGCGCCTGCTCCAGGTCGGCGATGATGTCGGCGGCGGTCTCCAGGCCGACGGAGAGGCGCACCACCTCGTCGCCCGCGCCGGCCGCGGCCGCCTGTTCCTCGGAAAGCTGGCGGTGGGTGGTCGAGCGGGGATGGATGATGAGCGAGCGGGTGTCGCCGATATTGGCGAGATGGCTCAACAGTTCGACGCCTTCCACGAGCCGCACGCCCGCCTCGTAGCCGCCCTTGAGGCCGAAGGTGAACACCGAGCCGCCCGAGCCGCCGAGATACTTGTCCGCGAGCGGCTTGTAAGGGTTATCGTCGAGCCCCGCATAGGAGACCCAGGCGACGGCCGGATGGCCGGAGAGGTAGCGGGCGATTTCCAGCCCGTTCTCGCTGTGCCGGGCCATGCGCAGCGGCAGGGTCTCGATGCCGGTAATCGCGAGGAAGGCGTTGAGCGGCGCCATGGTCGCGCCGAGGTCGCGCAGGCCCACCGCATGGCAATGCACGGTGTAGCCGAGGTCGCCGAAGGTCTCCCAGAAGCGCAGCCCGTGATAGGCGCCTTCCGGCTCCGTCATGGAGGGGAACTTGTCGTTCTGCCCCCAGTCGAAGCCGCCGCTGTCCACCACCATGCCGCCCATCGCATTGCCGTGGCCGGAGAGGAACTTGGTCATGGAATGCACGATGAGGTCCGCGCCCCATTCGAACGGCCGGCAGAGGAAGGGCGTGGCCATGGTGTTGTCCACCATCAGCGGGATTCCCGCCTCATGCGCGATGTCCGCCAACGCCTCCATGTCGCTGACGATGCCGCCCGGATTGGCCAGCGACTCGCAGAACACGACGCGCGTTTCCGGCCTGATCGCCGCCCGCACCGCATCGAGATCGTCGAAATCGACCAGCGAGGCCTGCCAGCCGAACTTGGCGAAGGTGCGCGTGAACTGCGTGACGGAGCCGCCATAGAGCTTGTTCGACGAGAGCAGGTGGGAGCCCGGCTGCATTAGTGGGAAGAGCCCCAGCATCTGTGCCGCATGGCCCGAGGCCGTGGCCGTGCCGCCCTTGCCGCCCTCGAGCGCCGCCACCCGCTCCTCCAGCACCGAGACGGTCGGGTTGGTGAGCCGCGAATAGATGAAGCCGTAGGTCTGGAGGTTGAAGAGCGAAGCGGCGTGATCGACATCGTCGAAGACATAGGAGGTCGTCTGGTAGATCGGCGTCGAGCGCGCGCCGGTCGCGGGGTCCGGCCCCGCGCCGGCGTGGATGGCGAGCGTTTCGAGGCCGAAAGCCGGTTCGTTGTCGGTCATGTCAGACGATCCGGCGGCGCTTCGAGGAAATGCGCCGCGAGTTGAAGCCGTTCCAGGAAAGCTCGCCGAACAGGCGCGCATATTCGATCTTCGGGCAGCGGTTCATCACCACGGTGAGGCCCGCCGCCTCGGCGCGTTCGGCGGCGGCGTCGTTGCGCACGGTCAGCTGCATCCAGACCACCTTCGCGCCGATCTCGACCGCCTTGTCGGCAAGCGGGCCGGCGGCCTCGGAATTGCGAAAGATATCGACCATATCCACCGGCTCCGGCAGGTCGCCGAGGTCGGCGTAGCAGGTCTCGCCCAGTATGGTCTCGCCGGCCGCGACCGGATTGACGGGATGCACGCGGAAGCCCTTCGCCTGGAGATATTTCATCACGAAGTAGCTCGGCCGGTTCCAGTAGGGGCTGGCGCCCGCCATCGCGATGGTCCGCACACTCTCCAGCACGCCCTTGAGATGGGCGTCGGTATAGCTGTCATGGTTCATGGCGGCCGTCGGTTACACCACCGGGAGCCCTTCGTCCACAGCCTCCGCGCGGGGAATGCGGGCTAACCGAGCAGCGCCAGCGCCTCCTGCGCGACGGGGCTCGGCGCCGCTGCCGGACCTGTGAAATACGCCATCGAGGCGGCCAGGACCCGGTCCCGCCACGCGGAGGGCGGCATGGCCCGGCAGTTCTCCAGCGCGGCCTCGGTGAACTTGAACTCGTGGGCCCGTTGGCCGTTGAAGGCCAGTTGCCGGCGCGCGCCCGCGCCCAGCCTGTCGGCCGGGCCGCCCCGTTGCAGGTAGCCCAACGCCTTGCGGGCTCCCGAGGCGCGATCCCGCGGCAGTTCGGAGAATGCCTCGCGCAACATGTCCGCCCCGTCGCCGGGAACCGCGAGAGGCTCCAGCCCGTCGATGCGCAGCTCGCGCCGCGTCGCACCGACGCCGCGCCGGAAGGCCGGTATGAAGGCCGCCGACTGCAGGAGGGCCAGGAGCTGCGTCTCCCCGGTTCGCGCATGGCGGAATACATGGTGGAACGCGTTGGCGGATGTCTGGGCGTGCACCGGGACCACCGCCGGCCGCGTCAGCACCAGTTCCGCGGCGGCGGCGAAGAGCGCCTCCCATATCGAGCCGGCGGACACGCCGCCTTTCAGGAGATCGACCGCCGCCCGGCCTGCGTCGAGCTCCGAAACCTCGCGGAGCGTGCGGACGAACTCATCGCGCGCAGAGTCGTCCCGACGGCCCTGTTTCCAGGTCTTCGGAACCTCTCCCAGCATCGCCTGGAACGCCCGCCAGGTCCGGTCGGGAGGTAGGTCGCCGGTGGCGGGATTCGGGCCGTAGCCGTGATTCTGGAGCGCCGCAGCCAACGAGCGAAGCAGGGGAGCGGCGTATTCGGGCCCGACAAGCGGCAGGAGGCGATGCACGTTCTGCACCGCGATGGCCTTGTGGCCGATCGCGCGAAGATCCCGGATGCCGTATCGAAAAAGGACCTCGAAGAGCTGCTCCGGCGGGGCCAGGCGGGCGAAATCGAGGACAGCAGGATCGACGGCCCCGGCGTCCCAGCGGTCGAGCGCATCGACCAGGCGTTCGCGGGCCGCCTCCGCCGTCCCGGCCGCGGGGGCCGGCCGCGGACCCATCGTCCAGCCGCTCCGGCGGCGCTCCGCCTCCTGGGCGCGCTTGAAATAGTCGAGCGCCCAGAATACCGGCAGCCAGCGTTCCCTGCCAGGCAGGTTGAGCGCCGTCAGGTGGACGGACTGCAGCGCAAGCACCGTGTGGTATTTGAACCCGACATGGGGGAACGGCCGGACCCGGCGCGAAGCCGCGACGGCCAGGGCGGCGAGCGTCCTGCGGTGGTCGAGACCGCCCCGGACCAGGCCCGCAAGCTCGGCGGCGACGCGTTCGCGGGGCGTTTCTTCCAGGAGGCGGTGCAGGGCGCCGGTCCCGGGAAGCGTCCCGGCGAGGGCCAGTCCGCCGCCCAGGCTGAATGCGGTTGCACTACCGGCGGTGCGCAGGAATCTTCGACGGTCCACGCCGCCATATATACGCCCCGTTCGCCGACCGGCAATCGCCTCCCTACTCGCCGGATTGCAGGATGAGGCCGCGGCGGCGCGCGATGTTGAAGGCGTAGGCGAAGAGCGCCACGCCGCCGGCGATATAGGCGACGTTCAGCGCGATGGCCCACAGGAACAGATCCGTGCGGAAGACGCCCTCGATCATGACCGCGCGCATGCCCTCGAAGACATGCGCCGACGGCAGGGCAAGCGCGACCGCCTGCGCCGCCTCGGGCAGCACATCGACCGGGTAATAGACCGCGCTCAGCGGCGCCAGGATGAAGATCGAGGCCCAGGCGAAGCTCTCGGCCGCGAGCCCGTAGCGGATGAGCAGCGCGCAGACCGCGAGCCCGATCGCCCAGCCGAACACCATGAGGTTCGCGAAGAAGGCGATCAGCGGCAGGCCCAGCGAATAGATCGAGTATTCGTGGAGCAGCCAGGCAACGAGCGTCGCCGGCATCAGGCCGAGCGAGGTGCGGATCAGGCTTCCCAGCATCATCGCCGCCATGAGCTCGCCGGGCCTGAGGGGGCTTGCGAACAACTGGCCCAGATTGCGCGCCCACATCTCCTCCAGGAAGGAGATGGAGAGCCCGAGCTGGCCGCGAAACAGCACGTCCCAGAGCAGCACGCCCGCCAGCAGCGCGCCGGCCGCATTCACCAGCCAGCTGCTGTGCTCCAGGAAGAACTTGGTGATGAACCCCCAGAGCGCGACCTGGACGATGGGCCAGTAGGCGAGCTCGATGATGCGCGGCACCGAGCCCCTGAAGAGGTAGTAGTAGCGCCCGAGCATGGCCAGGACGCGCCCGAGGCTCATGCCGGCCCGCGAGCCTCCGGCCGGCCACGCGGCCCGCATCACTTGCCGTTCGCTTTCTTCCAGGCGGCGATTTCCGCCTTCAGCTCGTCATATTCCTCGCAGCCGAGCAGGCATATGCGGTCCAGCTCCGCCAGGTGCCTCTCCGCGCCCGCAAGGTCCCCGAGCTGCAGGCGGAGTTCGCCCGCATATTCATGCGCGCCCTTGTGGTCGGGGTCGAGGAAGAGC
>JAPOZD010000412.1 GCA_026706245.1 Alphaproteobacteria bacterium | reverse complement strand
ACTGGACATGGTGGCCGTTTCGGAGGTTGTCATGTCGCCGGACCTGAAGCAGGCGACAGCATTCGTCTCCATGATGGGACGGGACGATACCGACGACACGGTCGCGGCGCTCAACCGCGCAGCGGGCCGCATCCGGGGAGAACTCGGCCGTATGCTTGACGCCAAATTCACACCCCGGCTCCGGTTTCAGCGCGACCGCAGCTTTGAAGAGGCTGACCGGATTGAAGCGCTGATCCGGCGGAATCAGCATGGCTCGTAGGCGCCAGAAACGACCCGACCTCAATGGCTGGATTGTCGTGGACAAGCCCGCCGGGATGACCTCCACCGCCGTCTGCAACCGGATCAAGCGGTTGAGCGGAGGTGCAAAGATCGGGCATGGCGGGGCGCTTGACCCGCTTGCGACAGGGGTGTTGCCCATCGCTCTCGGCCAGGCGACCAAGACGGTCTCCTGGGTCATGGACGGCAGCAAGGTCTATCGTTTCACTTTGCGCTGGGGCGAGGCGCGCGATACCGACGATGCCGACGGCAGTGTGACGGAAACCAGTGCGGTTCGGCCCGACGACGACGCGATCCGCGAGGCCCTGCCGGCGTTCACCGGTCGGATCATGCAGGTGCCGCCGCGATATTCCGCGGTCAAGATCGGAGGAAAGCGGGCATATAACCTGGCCCGCACCGACGAGGCGCCTGACTTGCCCGCGCGTCCCGCCGAAGTAATCGAACTGTGCTTCGAGCACCGGCTCGACGATGACCGGACGGAATTCACGGCGGAAACCGGCAAGGGTGTCTATGTCCGCGCGATTGCGCGCGACCTTGCCGCTGCGCTTGGCACGGTCGGACACGTCTCCGCCCTCCGGCGGTTGCGTGTCGGGCCGTTTCGTGTCCAGGACGCCATTACGCTGGAAGAATTGGAATCTCTGGCCCATATAGGCCCGGAAAGTGTATTCTTGCTTCCGACGGACAGGTCGCTGGCCGACATCCCGGCTCTGTCCGTCTCGGAGCAGGAGGCCGCTGCGCTCAGGAATGGACAGGCGCTGCGGCTGTTTGGCACGGCCGATCTTTCGCGGATCGCCGGGTTCTACGACGGCATGACGATCCGCGCCCGGATGGGCGAGGACCTGGTCGCTGTAGCCCGGTATGAGTCCGGAACGGTTCGGCCCGTGCGAGTTGTCAATCCGTAGCTGCAAGGAACGAGAGCAACAGATGTCGATTACCGCTGCAAGAAAGTCCGAACTCATCCAGGAGTTCCGCACGAACAACGACGACACGGGATCGCCGGAGGTGCAGGTGGCGATCCTGACGGAACGCATTCGAAATCTGACCGAGCACCTCCAGACCCACAAGAAAGATCGCCACTCGCGCCGCGGCCTGCTGGTCATGGTCGGCCAGCGCCGCGGCCTGCTCGACTATCTGCGCAGGAAGGACAACGGGCGCTATCGGTCGCTGATCGAACGCCTCGGCCTGCGCCGCTGACGACCGGGACGCCGGAAGGCCGGCGTCCGAGAGAAAACATGCAAAGGGCCGCACCATCCGGGTCGCGGCCATGGAAAGGATTGCCTCCGATATGTTCGATATCGTCCGCAAGGAAATCGACTGGGGCGGACGCCCGCTGGTTCTTGAGACCGGCCGCATCGCGCGCCAGGCCGACGCAGCCGTTATGGCAAGCCTCGGAGAAACGGCGGTGCTGTGCACCGTGGTCGCGGAGAAGAGCCCGAGAGCCGGGCTCGACTTCTTCCCGCTTACTGTCAACTACCAGGAAAAAACCTATGCCGCCGGCAAGATTCCCGGCGGTTTCTTCAAGCGCGAGGCGCGGCCGAGCGAGAAGGAGACGCTGACCTCGCGGTTCATCAACCGGCCAATCCGGCCGCTCTTCGCTAAGGGCTTTCGGAACGAAACCCAGATCATCTGCACCGTGGTGAGCCACGACCTGGAAAACGATCCCGATATCGTTGCCATGGTCGGGACCTCGGCTGCGCTGACGCTCTCCGGCATCCCGTTTCTCGGTCCGATCGCCGGTGCTCGGGTCGGCCTTGTTGACGATGCATTTGTCCTCAACCCCACGACTGAGCAATTGCAGGAGTCGATCCTAGACCTCGTGGTCGCCGGAACTTCGCAGGGCGTGCTGATGGTGGAATCGGAAGCGCAGGAGCTTCCCGAAGAGAAAATGCTGGAGGCCGTGATGTTCGGCCACCGGGGCTTCATGCCGGTCATCGACGCCATCATCGACATGGCGGAGGAATGCGCCAAGGAACCCTGGGACTTACCCGATCCGGAGCCGGGTACCGAGGAAGCGAAGGCGAAGGTCTATGAACTGGGCCGCGCCGCCATGGAAGAGGCTTATGCCCTGCGGGAGAAGCAGGCGCGCCAGACCGCCATCGCCGTCGCCAAGACCGAAGCTCTCGCCAAGCTGGAAGAGGCCGGTACGGACCCGGCCGTCGCAGCCCCGTTCTTCAAGGACCTTGAGCGCGACATCGTGCGGGGCGCCATTCTGGACACGAGCAAGCGGATTGATGACCGCGACCTGGAAACGGTGCGCCCTATCGACTGCCAGGTCGGCATCCTGCCGCGCCAGCACGGCAGCGCGCTGTTCACCCGCGGTGAAACGCAGGCGATCGTAGTCTCCACGCTCGGCACGTCGCAGGACGAGCAGATCGTCGATGCGTTGGACGGAGAATACCGCGAACACTTCATGCTTCACTACAATTTCCCGCCCTACTCGACTGGCGAGGCAAAGTTTCTGCGTGCGCCGGGCCGGCGTGAAATCGGGCACGGCAAGCTCGCATGGCGCGCCGTCCGCCCCCTGCTGCCGAAGAAGGACGAATTCCCCTACACCATTCGCGTGGTCTCGGAGATCACGGAGTCGAACGGTTCGTCCTCGATGGCATCGGTCTGCGGCGCGTCGTTATCGATGATGGATGCAGGCGTTCCTCTGAAACGCCCTGTCGCCGGCATTGCGATGGGCCTCATCAAGGAAGGCGACCGCTTCGCCGTGCTTTCGGACATCCTCGGCGATGAGGATCATCTGGGCGACATGGACTTCAAGGTCGCCGGGACCGAGGTCGGCGTGACTTCGCTCCAGATGGATATCAAGATCACATCGATCACCGAAGACATCATGAGCACGGCGCTGGAGCAGGCGCAGAAGGGCCGGATGCATATTCTCGGGGAGATGGCCAGGGCGCTCGACACGGCGCGCGACGATGTCAGCGACTTCGCGCCCCGCATGACCACCATGTCGATCCCCCGCGACAAGATCCGCGAAGTCATCGGTTCGGGCGGCAAGGTTATCCGCGAGATCGTGGACACCACCGGCGCCAAGGTCGACATCGACGACGATGGCACGATCAAGGTCTCTTCAGTCGATCCCAAGGCTTCCGAGGCCGCGATCGAATGGATCAAGGGCATCGTTGCCGAACCGGAAGTCGGCGCTATCTATACCGGCAAGGTGGTCAAGATTGTCGATTTCGGAGCCTTCGTGAACTTCCTCGGCAGCCGCGACGGGCTCGTCCATATCAGCGAACTCGCTCCGCAGCGGGTCAAGACCGTGGGCGATGTCGTGGAACAGGGCGATGAGGTGAAGGTCAAGGTGCTGCGCGTCGACGACCGCGGCAAGGTGAGCCTCTCGATGAAATCCGTCGACCAGGAGACCGGGGCGGACCTGACGGCAGCGGCGGATTGACGCCGATGGCGGTCGTGCGCCCAGTCCTCTTCTCGGGCCGCGAGGTCTTTCCGCTCATCGAGGGCGGCAAGGGCATTGCGATTTCGAACGGGGAGAGCTCGGGCGCATGGGCCGCCTGCGGCGGCGTCGGGACCTTCTCCGGCGTCAACGCTGACAGCTTCCGCGAAGACGGCTCCGCCATCATCCAGAACTACTACGGCAAGACCCGGCGCGAGCGGCATGAAGAGCTGCTTGCGCACGCAATCCGGGGCGCGATCCACCAAGCCCGCATCGCCTATGACAGCGCAGGTGGCCAAGGCCGCATACACATGAACGTGCTCTGGGAGATGGCCGGCGCGGAACGCGTGCTGAATGCCGTGATGGAGGGCGCTAAGGGCCTGATCCACGGCATCACCTGCGGGGCAGGCATGCCCTACCGGCTGGCGGAACTCGCGGCGCGGTTCGGCGTCCATTACTACCCGATCATTTCCTCTGCCCGCGCCTTTCGCGCCCTTTGGAAGCGCGCCTACCGCAAGTTTCCAAACCTGCTTGGCGGCGTAGTCTATGAGGACCCGTGGCGCGCCGGCGGGCATAACGGCCTGTCCAATGTCGAGGACCCGAACCGGCCGGAAGACCCCCGCCCGAGGGTCGTCCAGCTACGCCAGCAGATGACGGAAGTCGGCCTTGCCCACGTCCCGATCATCATGGCGGGAGGCGTCTGGTGGCTGGACGAGTGGTCCCACTGGATCGAAGACCCGGATATCGCGCCGGTGGCGTTCCAGTTCGGCACCCGGCCGCTGCTGACGCAGGAAAGCCCGATTTCCGAAGAGTGGAAGCGCAAGCTGCTGACGCTCAGGGAAGGCGATGTTTTCCTCAACCGGTTCAGCCCAACCGGCTTTTACTCGTCCGCAGTGCGAAACGCCTTCCTCGACGAGTTGCAGGAGCGGGCCGAGCACCAGATCGCATTCTCGACGGAGCCGGTCGGCGGCCACGATGTGGCCTTCCCGGTCGGCCCGAGGGGGCGGCCCGTCTATGTCGCCGACGACGACAGGCAACGCGCCGAAGGCTGGATCGGAGCCGGCTATTCGGAAGCCATGCGCACGCCCGATTCAACCCTGGTGTTCGTGACACCGGAGCGCCGGCGGCAAATCCTGACGGACCAGATCGAGTGCATGGGTTGCCTGTCGGCCTGCCAGTTCAGCAATTGGTCGCAGAATGAGGCCGGCACCACCGGCCGCAAGGCGGACCCCCGGTCCTTCTGTATCCAGAAGACGCTGCAGCAGATCAGCCATGGCGGGTCGGTCGAGGAACAGCTCATGTTCTCCGGCCACAACGCCTACCGCTTCCGGCTTGACCCCTTCTACGCCGATGGCTTCATCCCGACCGTGAAGCAGCTTTTCGAACGCATACTCACTGGCAGATAGCAGGAGCGGTTAAAAGGCGGTCATGCCGCCGTCGATCACCAGGTCCGCGCCGGACACGCAGCTCGACTCGTCGCACG
>JAPOZD010000156.1:3234-5165 GCA_026706245.1 Alphaproteobacteria bacterium | reverse complement strand
CGGATCGTGTGCATCGTCGGCCCGTCCGGCTGCGGCAAGTCCACCCTGCTGCGCCTGATCGGCGGGCTGGAGCGCCCGGAACGCGGCGAGGTCGTCCAGGCCGGCGCGCCGCCTCCCGGCTGTCTCAACCCGCTGACCTACATCTTCCAGGACTTCGCGCTGCTGCCCTGGCGTACGGTCGAGGGCAACGTGCGCCTCGTGCTGGAGGACCACGGGTTCGGGCGCGCGGAGATCGCGGCAATCGTGGACGACGTGCTGGCGCGCACGCGCCTCTCGGAGTTCCGCGCGGCTTTCCCCCGGCAGCTTTCCGGCGGCATGAAGCAGCGCGTGGCGATTGCCCGCGCGCTCGCCGTGTCGCCGGCTTTCCTGCTGATGGACGAGCCATTGTCCGCCCTCGATGCGCAGACCCGCGAGCTGCTGCTCGACGATCTCGTGGACCTCTGGGCGCGGGAGCGGTTCTCGGGCGTCTATGTCACCCACAATCTCCGTGAGGCGGTGCGCCTCGGCCACCGGGTCGTCGTGCTGTCCCGGCGGCCGGGAACGGTGCGCGAAATCCTGGAGATCGACCTGCCGCTCGATGCGCGCGCGGCGCATGCCGACGCGCTCGAGGCGCACCGCAGCCGGCTCTGGCAGTTGCTCCGGGACGAAGCGCAGGCTGCCGACCTGGAGCTGGTCGATGGCTGAGCGGGACGGTGCCGGCCGCCCGGTCGCCTTCCGCGGCGGCGGCTTCTCGCCGCGGCCGCTCGGCGTTGTCGGGCCGCTGGTGTTCATTGCCGTCCTTGCATTGTGGGGGGCCGGGTGCCGCACGGGCGCGATCCCGCCGCTAGTGCTGCCCGCGCCGTCGGAGGCGCTGGCCGCGCTCGCCCATCTCGTCGAAAGCGGGCTGCTCTGGAAGCATCTGGGCGCCTCGCTGCAGCGCCTCCTGGCCGGCTGGACGCTCGGCACGCTGCTCGGCATCGCGGTCGGCTTCTCCATCGGGCTGTTCTCGCTCGCTCGCGCCGGGCTGGCGCCGGTGGTGGCGGCCATCTTCCCGATCCCGAAGATCGCGCTGCTGCCGCTCTTCGTTGTCTGGTTCGGCATTGGCGAGGGATCGAAGGTGGCGACCATCCTCTTCGGCACCTTCTTCCCGACCGTGGTCGCGACCTTTGGCGGCGTGGACAATGTGGACCGCGGCCTGATCCGGATGGGGCAGTCCTTCGGGCTCTCCTGGCTCTCCGTCGTGCGCAAGATCATCCTGCCGGGCGCGCTGCCTGCGATCCTGCCGGGCTTCCGCATTTCGGCCGCTATCGCCATCGTGCTGCTGGTTGCGGCGGAGATGATCGGCGCGGAGTTCGGGGTCGGCGCCTACATCCTGCTCGCCGGCAGCCTCATGGCGCTGGACGAACTGCTGGCCGGCGTTGCGATCCTGTCCGTCATGGGATTGACCGTGAACTGGTCCATCGGGCGCCTGGAGCGCTTCCTGCTCAGATGGCGGACATGAGCGCCGGCGGTTGACGCCCGCAGGCGCCCGGCCTATTCGAGTGCCCATGTCCGAGATCGCCCGGGACCTGCTGCGAGAGGCCGCCACGGAGATCATGGCGCGGGCCGCCATCGAAATCCCGCGCGACTACCGCGACGGCATACGCGGCATGCTGGGGCGCGAGCAGCACGAGCTCTCGCGCTTCGTGCTGGAGGCGATGCTGGAGAACTGGGAGGCGGCGGAGGCCGACCGCCGCGCCATGTGCGCCGACACCGGCGTGCCGCGCTTCTATGTGAAGGCCGGCAACGAGGCGCGCCCGGAAGGCGGGTTCGTGGCGCTGGAGGAAGCGGTCCGCTCCGCCACGGCCGAGGCGACGCGCAGCGTGCCGCTCCGCCCGAACCGGGTGCATCCGCTCTGACTCGCCGCAGCCATCACTGCAGCGAAGGACCGGGTGGGTTTCTGCAGCCAGTGC
>JAPOZD010000156.1:0-3201 GCA_026706245.1 Alphaproteobacteria bacterium | reverse complement strand
ACCGGATGCTGTTCCCCGCTGACGGCATGGACGGCATCAAGCGCTTCTTCCTGGACACGCTGGTGCAGTTCGGACGGCGCGGCCTCGCCTGCCAGCCGGCGATTGTCGGCATCGGGCTCGGCGGCTCCAAGGACACCTCCATGACGCTCGGCAAGCAGGCGGCCTGCCTGCGCCCGGTCGGCGAGCCCAATCCCGATCCGGGGATTGCGAAGCTGGAGGCGGAGCTGAAGGAGCTCGGCAACAATATCGGCATGGGGCCGATGGGCTTCGTCGGCTCCTCCATGGTGATCGACTGCCATGTGGAGGTCGGCTACACGCATACCGGCGGCATGCCGATGAGCGTGCATTGCTTCTGCCTGTCCTCGCGCCGGGCGACGGCGCGGGTCCATGCCGGGGGCGGGGTCGAATACCGCAGCGACCCGCGCTGGTTCACGCCCTATATGCGCCGGGAGACGGTCGGGTGGCAAACACCCCTCGCACGCACCGCCTGAGCACGCCGGTTGGGCCCGGGGCGCTCGCGGAGCTCGCCATCGGCGACATCGTCTATCTCGACGGCGTGATCTATACCGGTCGCGAAGGCCTCTACCGCCGGCTGGTGGACGAGGGCATGGCGCCGCCGGTGGACCTCAGGGCGCTCAGCAACGTCAACTTCCACTGCTCGCCCGCCGCCAGCGTGGCCGAGGACGGCAGCCTGAATCTCGGCGCGGTGACGGCGACGGCGAGCTTCCGCTTCTCGCGCTTCATGGAGCGCTTCTTCGAGCTGTCGGGCGCGAAGGTGATCGTCGGCAAGGGCGGCATGTCGGAAGCCGACTACCGCGACCTCTTCGTGCCGAACGGAGCGGTCTATCTCACCACGGTCGGCTACGGGACGGGCGCGCTGCTCGGGCGCGGCGTCACGCGGGTGCAGGCGGCGCACTGGCTGGAGGACCTCGGTATCGCCCAGGCGGTCTGGGTGCTGGAGGTGAGCCGCTTCGGCCCGTTGCTGGTGGAGAGCGACCTTGCCGGCAACAGCCTCTTCGAGCGCGAGAACCGCGCCACGGCCGAGGCGGTCGAGCGCGCCTATGCCGGCCTCAGGCCGCCCTCCCTTTCCCGCTACGGCGAAACCGTCGCGCGCGGCGACGAGGTGCTGTAGGCGAACTTCCGGAGGCCGCCAAAGGCGGGCCGTGACAAGGGTGCGGCTTCCGGGCTAAACCCCCTCTGCGCTTACCGGAGGCTCGGGGGCCCCATGGACGAGAAAGAGATGCCCGCCTGGCACGGCACCACCATCCTTTCGGTGCGCAAACAGGGCCGCGTTGTAATCGCCGGGGACGGGCAGGTGACTCTCGGGCCCACCGTGCTCAAGGCCAATGCGCGCAAGGTGCGCCCGCTCGGCGACGGCAAGGTGATCGCGGGCTTCGCCGGCGCCACCGCCGACGCCTTCGCCCTCTTCGAGCGCCTGGAAGGCAAGCTGGAGCAATACAAGGGCCAGCTGGCGCGCGCCTGCGTCGAGATGGCGAAGGACTGGCGCACGGACCGCTACCTCCGCCGGCTGGAGGCGATGATGGCGGTGGCCGACCGGGACGTCTCGCTGGTGCTGACCGGCAATGGCGACGTGCTGGAGCCGGAAGACGGGCTGATCGGCATCGGCTCGGGCGGGGCCTATGCGCTGGCGGCGGCGCGCGCGCTGCATCCCGTCGAGGGCATGGACGCCGAGACCGTCGCGCGCCGCGCCATGGAAATCGCGGCCGGCATCTGCATCTATACCAACAGCGAACTGACCATCGAGAGCCTGGAGACGCCGTGACCTCGTTCAGCCCCCGGGAGATCGTTTCCGAGCTCGACCGCTTCATCGTGGGCCAGGACGACGCCAAGCGCGCCGTGGCCATCGCGCTGCGCAACCGCTGGCGGCGCCAGCAGCTGCCCGAGGCGCTGCGCGACGAAATCCTGCCGAAGAACATTCTGATGATCGGTCCGACCGGCGTCGGCAAGACCGAGATCGCGCGGCGCCTCGCCCGGCTCGCCCAGGCGCCCTTCCTCAAGGTCGAAGCCACCAAGTTCACCGAGGTCGGCTATGTCGGCCGCGATGTCGAGAGCATCGTGCGCGACATCGTCGAGATCTCGATCCACCTGACCCGCGAGCGCCGGCGCAAGGAGGTGCAGGCCCAGGCCCACGGCGCGGCGGAGGACCGGGTCGTCGATGCGCTGGTCGGCAAGACCGCCTCCGGCGACACGCGCGAGAAGTTCCGCAAGCTGCTGCGCGACGGCAAGCTCGACGACCGCGAGATCGAGCTGGAGCTGGAGGATACGGGCGGGCTCTCGCTGCCGACCATGGACATTCCCGGCATGCCGGGCGCGCAGATGGGCATGATCAATCTCGGCGACATCTTCGGCAAGGCGCTGGGCGGCGGGCGCACCAGGACCCGCAAGATGAAGGTCGCGGAAAGCTACGAGGCGCTGATCGCCGAGGAGAGCGACAAGCTGCTCGACGACGAGTCGCTGACCCGCGATGCGATCCATGCGGTGGAGCAGAACGGCATCGTGTTCATCGACGAGGAGGACAAGATCAGCGCGCTCTCGGACCGCCTCGGCGCAGATGTAAGCCGCGAGGGCGTGCATCGCGACCTGCTGCCGCTGATCGAGGGCACGACCGTCGCCACCAAGCACGGGGCGGTGAAGACCGACCACATCCTGTTCATCGCGTCCGGCGCCTTCCACCTCGCCAAGCCGGCGGACCTGCTGCCCGAGCTCCAGGGCCGGCTGCCGATCCGGGTCGAGCTCGATGCGCTGACGCGCGAGGACTTCCGCCGCATCCTGACCGAGCCCGAGGCGAGCCTCATCACCCAATACAAGGCGCTGATGGGCACCGAGGACCTGACGCTGGATTTCACCGACGATGCGGTGGACGCGCTGGCGGAGCTCGCCGCCGACATCAACGCCCAGGTAGAGAATATCGGCGCGCGCCGCCTGCACACCGTGCTGGAGAAGCTGCTGGAGGAGATCAGCTTCACCGCATCCGACCGCGGCGGCGAATCCGTGACCATCGACGCAGGCGCAGTCCACGAGCGCGTCGGCGAACTGGCCAAGAGCGCCGACCTGTCGCGGTTTATTCTATAGGGGCGCGCTCAGCCGAACGGCCGAGCCTCTTCGGAATATCAGGCTGCGCCTCCGCCACTTTCGGGCAGCAGCGCAGCTATTTTGTCGAGTACCTGGACGACCTCAGGA
>JAPOZD010000323.1 GCA_026706245.1 Alphaproteobacteria bacterium | reverse complement strand
CCAGGCGAGCCGATGGACAAGAACCTCTACGACCTGCCGCCGGAGGAGCTGGAAGGCGTGCCGACCGTCTGCGGGTCGCTCCGCGAGGCGCTGGAGAGCCTGGACGCCGACCGGTCGTTCCTGACGCGCGGCGACGTGTTCTCGGACGACCTGATCGACGGCTATATCGATCTCAAGTGGAATGAGGTCTATGCCCTCGAGCACACCCCGCACCCGATCGAGTTCAAGATGTATTACAGCGTCTGACCCGGCGGCAAACAGCGACGAAAGCGAAGCCCCGCCCCGGCGGGGCTTCGTCGTCTTCGGGGCGGAGCCCTTTTCTCAGGGGTCCGGCTGCTCCGCCTCCAGATCGCGGAGTTCGGTCTTCACGACCTTGCCGTAATTGTTCTTCGGCAGCGCCTCGACGAAGCGATAGGCCTTTGGGCGCTTGAAGCGGGCCATGCTGTCGAGGCAGTGGCGGTCGAGCGCGTCGGGCGCCGGGCTCTCGCCGGCGGCGACGACATAGGCGATGACATTCTCGCCCCATTCCGGGTCCGGCCGGCCGATCACCGCCACCTCGCTCACCCCCGCATGGGTCAGCAGCACTTCCTCGATCTCGCGCGGATAGATGTTGGTGCCGCCCGAGATAATCATGTCCTTCGAGCGGTCCTTGAGCGTCACATAGCCTTCGTCGTCGATGATTCCGACATCGCCGGTATGGAGCCAGCCGCCCAGCAAGGCCGCTTCCGTGGCTTCGGGATTGTTCCAGTAGCCGTTCATCACGACCTCGCCGCGCACCTGTATCTCGCCGATCTCGCCCGGTGGCAGGGTGCGTTCATCCTGGTCAGCGATGCGGACCTCGACATTCGAGAAGGCCCGCCCGGCGGACGCCAGCCGCTGCTCGTAGCGGGGATGGTCCACCTCCGCGATCTCCTCGCGGCGCAGGCTCGTGATCGTCATCGGGCACTCGCCCTGGCCGTAGATCTGGATGAGCTTCGGCCCCCAGAGCTCGAAGGCGCGCTTGGCGTCGGCCACATACATCGGCCCGCCGCCATATATGATCGAGCGCAGATTGGCGACATCGGCGCTCCCGGCCGCCGGGTGGTCGATCAGGCGCTTCACCATGGTCGGCGCCGCGAAGAAGCTGCTGCCCCTGTAGTGCCGGATCAGATCGAATATCTCTTCCGGGTCGAACCCGCCCTCCGTCATCACTTGGGGGCTGGCGCGGACGACGTAGGGAATGCTGTAGCAGCCGGAAGCGTGGCTGAGCGGCGCGGGATGCAGCACCGCATCGCCCTCTGCAATCTCGTCCACATCGGAGAAGTAGCCGAGCGTGCAGTGCATCAGGTTCCGGTGCGAAAGCGCAGCACCCTTGGGCCGGCCGGTCGTGCCGCTGGTGTAGAACAGCCACGCATTGTCCGTCGGCGCGACATCGGCGAGCCCGATCCGCTCGCCTTCGTAGAGCGCCCGGAAGTCGGCGTCTCCGACCACGAGCATGCGTTCGACCTCGGGCAGGTCATCGCAGACCGGGGCCAGAGCGTCCGCCAGGTCCGGCGTGACGGCTACGGTCCGCGCGCCGGAGTTCCCGAAGATATAGGCGAACTCGACCGGATGCAGGCGGGCATTGACGGGCACGGCGCAGAGGCCCGCATGCCATATGCCGTAGAGCAGCTCGATATATTCCGGGCAATTCTTCATCGCGATGGCGACACGGTCGCCCGGCCTGAGCCCGGAGGCCCTGAGCGAGCCCGCGATGGCAGCGGACCGGCCGGCAAGCGTGCGGTAGTCGGAATGGGGCTCGAAGGCATGCGCCAGCGCGAGGCTGTCGGGCCTGGCGCGGGCGGCGCGGATCAACAGGGCGGCGAGGTTCATCCTCGGTCTCCGGAAAGGGTCCGCGGTAAGTCAAGCAAGCCTTGCCCTCCGGCCGCAAGCCCCGGGCGCGGACACCCGTGTCAGCCGCGGCTCACCGCCACATGCGCATCCTTGCGGCGTTCGAGGTCCGGCAGCAGCTCCGTGCCGAGCCCCGGTCCCTCGGGCGGCAGGATCCAGCCGTTCTCCACAGTCGGGATGGTCGTCACCAGCTCCCGGTACCAGCCGGTGTAGAACGAACGCACCGACTCCTGCACCAGAGCGTTCGGCACGCTGAGCGAGAGGTGGACGCAGGCCATGAAGGCGACCGGGCCGGAGCAGTCATGCGGGGCGACCGGACGGTGGTAGGTGTCCGCCAGCGCCGCGATCTTGCGCGCCTCGGTCAGCCCGCCGCACCAGGAAATATCGGGCATGGCGATGCCGCAGGCCCCGGTCTCCAGCAGGTCGCGGAACTCCCACTTGCCGCCAAGCGTCTCGCTGACGCAGATCGGCACGCGGGTCTTGGCCGCGTAATCCTTGAGCGCCGCGAGGCTGTCCATGCGGATGGGGTCCTCGTACCAGAAGGGGTCGAACGGCTCGATGGCGGCCGCGACCCGGACCGCCGCCGGGTGGCGCCAGAGCGAGTGCAGCTCCACCATGATGTCCATGGCGTCGCCCACAGCGCTGCGTATCTTGCGGAACGGCTCCAGCGCCCGGTCGAGGTCGCGCGCGGAGATGTAATAGCCGTCGGACTCGATCGCCGCATGGTCGAACGGCCAGATCTTCATGCCGGTGATGCCCTGCTCCAGCAGGCTCAGCGCCAGCTCGTCGGCGCGGTGGAGGAAGGCATCGAGGTCCTCATAGGGGCCTTCATCCGCGCCCTCCAGCCCCCAGTCGTCCGTGCCCCAGTCCGGGCGGCTGCGTACATAGCGGTAGCCGGCGCAGGTGTTGTAGGTGCGGATGCGGTCCCGGCAGAGGCCGCCGAGAAGCTGGTGGACCGGCTGCCCGGTCGCCTTGCCGAGCAGGTCCCAGAGCGCGATGTCCACGGCCGAGCGGCCGCGCGCCTCGGCGCCTGCGCCCGAGAAGCCGATATAGGGGGTGAGGTCCCGCCCGATGCGCTCGATGGCGCCCGGGTCGCGCCCGAGCAGCTTCGGCGCCGCGGACTCGTGCAGATAGGCCTCGACCGCCCGGGCCCCGAAAAAGGTCTCGCCGAGGCCCACCAGCCCCTCGTCGGTATGCACCCGCACCCAGAGCACATTGGGAAACTCGTCGAGCCTGATGGTTTCGAGCGCCGTGATCTTCATGCGTGCGGTCCTTCCCGTCTCTGCCGGTCCCGTCGCCGGGCACGATAGGGCTATGCTCGGGCCATGTCAGGGAAAACGCTGATTGTCGTCGATGTGCAGAGCGGCTTCGTCAACGGGCACACCCGCCATGTCGTTCCCGCCGTCGAGCGGCTGCAGGCGGGCTGTGAGCGCATCTACGCCACCCGCTTCGTCAACGCCCCGGCATCGCCCTGGCGACGGTTCATGGACTGGCGGCGCTTCGCGGAAGGCTCGACGGATGCGGAGCTTGCATTCCGGCCTGCGGCGCACGCCATGATCGTCGAGAAGCATGTCTATAGCTGCGTGAATGAAGCGCTCCTCCACGACCTGCGGGACCGGGAAACGGCCGAGGTCTTCCTTTGCGGCATCGACACGGACGCCTGCGTGCTGATCTCGGCGGTCGATCTCTTCCAGAACGGCATCCGCCCGGTCATTCTCGCGGAAGCCTGCGCCAGCCATGCCGGCCCCGAATATCACGAAGCCGGACTCCGGCTTCTGGAGCGGCTGGTCGGAACGGACCAGATCATCCGCTGACCGGCGGGCCTCAGCCGATCCCGAAGCGCAGCAGCCGGCCCCCGGCGAGCGCGGCGGCCGGGCGGGGAACGGGGCCGGAGGGATCGACCAGCAGGATGTCCGCGCGCGCGCCCTCGGCTAGCGTGCCCCGGTCGTCAAGGCCGGCCGCGCGGGCCGGGTTGGCCGACACGAGCGGCCACGCTTCCTCCAGCGGGAGAACGCCGTCCTCCGCCAGCCGGAACGGGGCCAGCAGCATGGCCGGATAGTAGTAGTCCGAGGCAAGCACGGTGCAGAGGCCCTCGCGGACCATGTCGGCGGCATTCGGCGAGCCGGTGTGGCTGCCGCCGCGCAGCACATTCGGCGCACCGAACACGACCGCCTCCCCCGCCTGGACCGCCTCGCGGGCCACTGCCACGATTTCCGGGAACTCCGAGATCAGCGCCCCCAGGCTGCGATAGAAGCTGCGGTCGTCCAGCGCCTCCTCGTCATGGGCGAGCCGGACAACGCCCGCGGCTTCCGCCGCCGCCGCGACCCGTCGCATGGCCGCCGGCACCTCAGGGGCGCCCTTCCGCACCTCTTCGAGAAGGTCGAGAAACGCATCGTGCGCGAGCCCGGCGCGCTCGGCGTATTTCCCGATTTTCTCGGCGTCGCGGCACTGCTCGTAGATCTCCTCGAAATGGTCGTTGAAGGCGAGCAGGTCGACCTTCCCCTCGTCCATCCAGCCGCAAAGCTCGTCGATCGCTCCCAGATTGTAGGTCTCGATGCGCAGGTGCAGGCGGGTATCCACCACGAGGCGCCCTTCCAGCGCCTCCAGCGCCGCCATCAGCGCAACCAGCGTATCGCGTCCCCGCAGGCCCGGTTCCCACGACCAGGTGACGGCATGATAGGCGGTGGTAATGCCGTTGGCGGCCATCTGCCGGTCGCTGTCGAGCAGCGCCACGTCGAGCGGGAAAGGCACGCCCGGGCGCGGCATGATCTGGCGCTCGAAGGCATCGCCGTGGATATCCACCATACCCGGCAGGACGAGCAGCCCTGAGGCGTCGAGAACCTCGCCCCCGGCGCTGCCCGCAGCGACGATGCGCCCGTCGGTGACGGCGAGGTCGCGCCACTCGAAGCCGCCCTCCGGTGCCAGCACCCGCCCGCCGGTAATCGTCAGCAAGCGCCCGCCGCCTCTTTGAAGCGCGCGAGCGCCTGTATGCGCTCGTCCACAGTTTCAACCCGGTAGAGCGGGTAGAGCGTCAGCAGGCTTGCGCCGAGCGCCCGCCAGCCTTCCGCCGCCGCCGCCCATTGCTGCACGTCCGGCGTGTCGGCGCGCATCCAGGCGTCGATGCCGAACGAGGCGGGGTCGCGCCCTTCCGCCTCGAGCAGGCCGTGCAGGGTTTCGACCAGCCGCCTGCCGCTGTCGTCGGGGCGCGCGATGGGAATCCAGCCGTCGCCTATCTTCGCCGTCCGGCGCAGCACGGCAGGGTGCGTGCCGCCGAACCAGACGGGGATCGGCCGCTGCACCGGCAGGGGGTTG
>JAPOZD010000311.1 GCA_026706245.1 Alphaproteobacteria bacterium | reverse complement strand
CAATCCGCGCATCATCTACGCGCAGGTGAAGGGCTTCGCGCGCGGCGGGCCTTACGAGAAGTTCCTCTCCTTCGACATGATCGGCAAGGCCGTGGGCGGCGTCATGGCGATCACCGGCGACCCGGACGGGCGGCCGATCAATCCCGGCCCGACCATCGGCGACACCGGCACCGGCCTGCACATGGCGATCTCGATCCTGGGCGCGCTCTACCAGCGCGGGCGCACCGGCAGGGGCCAGCATATCGAGGTCGCGATGCAGGACGCGATGATAAACTACTGCCGGCTCGCCTATGCCGTGCAGGCGACGACCGGCGCGGCGGCGCCCCGGCGCGGCAACGAGGTCATCATGGCGGGCAGCGCGCCTTCCGACGTGGTCCTCTGCGCGCCGGGCGGGCCGAACGACTATGTCTATATCTACACGACGCGGGCCTCGAACCTCCACTGGGAGCGGCTCTGCGAGGTGATCGGCAGGCCGGAGCTGAAGGATGACCCGCGCTTCGCCACCGCGCCCGCGCGCTCGGCCAACCAGAAGGACCTGGACGAGGCGATCACCGCCTGGACCAGCCGGCGCAGCAAGGAAGAGGCGATGGAGGCCATCGGCGCGGCCGGCGTGCCGGTCGGCGCGGTGTTCGATTCCAAGGAGCTTTCCGACAGCGAGGACATGCGCGCCCGCGGCATCTTCCAGACCGTGAAGCATCCCGAGCGCGGCGATTTCCTGATGCCGGGCTGGCCGGTGAAGATGTCCGGCAACGACGTGCCGGTCGAATGCTCGCCCACGCTCGGCCAGCACACCGACGAGGTGCTGTCGGACTGGCTCGGCCTGTCCGGCGGCGAGGTGGCGGCGCTGCGCGACAAGGGCGCCGTCTGACCGGCTGCGCTCCCATTCAGAACCGACAGAACGAAGGAATCCGGCTTCCATGTCAGAGAACATCGCCGAGCAGCTTGCGCCGACCGGCGTGCTGCGCGCCGGCATCAACATGTCCAACTTCCTGCTCGTCACCGGCCGCACGGAGTCGGGCGATCCCGACGGGGTAAGCCCCGACATGGCGCGCGCCCTGGCCGAGCGGCTGGGCGTGCCGGTGAAGATGGTCCCCTTCCCCACCCCCGGCGAGCTGGCGGATGCAGCCGCGGACGATGTCTGGGATATCGGGAACATCGGCGCCGAGCCGCAGCGGGCGGAGAAGATCGCCTTCACGCTGGCCTATTCCGAAATCGAGGCGACCTATCTCGTGCCGCCGGGCTCCCCGATCCGGTCGGTGGAGGAGGTGGACCGGCCCGGCATCCGCATCGCGGTTTCGGCCCGCAGCGCCTACGAGCTCTGGCTCTCGCGCAACATCCGCCACGCCGAGCTGGTGCTGGCGCAGGGCCTCGGTGCGGCCTTCCAGCTGTTCGTGGACGAGGGCCTGGACGCGCTTGCCGGCCTGCGTCCGGGCCTGATCGGCGATGTCGGGAAGCTGCCCGGCGCCCGCATACTGGACGGGCAGTTCTCCGCCGTGCAGCAGGCCATCGGCGTGCCGCGCTCGCGGCCCGAATCCGCCGCCGCCTTCGTTGCGGCGTTCGTGGAGGAAGCCAAGACGAGCGGCCTGGTCGCCAGCCTGATCGCCCGCCACGGCGTCGAAGGCCGCCTCATGGTGGCCGCGGCGGGTTAGCGCCGCGCCGGTCGCGCTGCGCCGCAAGTCGATGCACAGCCGTCACTGCGGCCTTGGGACCTGCTGGACCCACCCGCCTGTCTCCAGTGGTTTCGCATTGCCCGCCCCCTGTCCGTCACCCCGGACGGAGCGAAGCGGAGATCCGGGGTCCAGCCCTGGCTCTGGCGGCAGCTTCAGCGGCTCCGCCTTCTTTCCGCCGGCTGCGGCGCCATCGCGAGCCATGGATGGCCCCCGGCTCAAGGCCGGGGTGACGAAAGGGGCGTGGAGTCCGATGCGGCTCGTCCGGTGGGTACAGCGGACGCAATTCCGAACGAAATGTGCGCGTGCGCCGGACTCGCGGACGGTGACCGGCGAACGAACCGCAAGCGCGTCACCGCCGCTGCGCAAGCTGGGGGCGCTCGCCCTGCTTCTGGCCGCCGGACTTTGGTCTGCGGCCGCGCACCCGGCCGGCGGCGAAGCCGGGCTGACGGCCGTCGTCTCGGCCTTCCCGCCGGAGATGGCCGTGTTGCGGGCGGAGCTTGAGGACGCCGCCTCGCAGTCCGTGAACGGCGTGGAGTTCGTCACGGGCCGGCTCGAGGGCCGCAGGGTCGTGCTCTTCCTCAGCGGCATCAGCATGGTCAATGCGGCCATGACCGTGCAGCTTGCGCTCGACCGCTTCCCCATCGACCGGATCGTCTTTTCCGGCATCGCCGGCGGCGTCGATCCGGCCCTCGACATAGGCGATGTCGTCGTCGCCGGGCGCTGGGGGCAGTATCTCGAAGCCGTCTTTGCGCGACAGGTGGGGGAGGGCTGGGAGAAACCGCCCTTCTTTGAATACCCCTATGCCAATTTCGGCATGATGTTCCCGCGCTCCGTCGCCGTGGCCCGCGCCGGCGCGGCGGAGCCCGAAACGCGCTTCTGGTTCCCGGTGGACGAGAGGATGCTCGCCCGGGCCAGACAGGCGGCGGCGGGCGTCGAACTCGAGCGCTGCGCCGGGGAGGACGAATGCCTGCCGCGGGCGCCGAAAATCGTCATCGGCGGCTCGGGCGTGTCGGGCGGCGCCTTCATCGACAATGCGGCGTTCCGCGACTACGCCTTCCGCACCTTCGGCGCGCGCGTGCTCGACATGGAGAGCGCGGCCGTCGCCCATGTCGCGTGGGCGAACGATGTGCCCTTCATCGCCGTGCGCAGCCTGTCGGACCTTGCCGGCGGCAGCGGGCAGGCGAACCGGCTGGAAGTGTTCTTCCGCCTAGCGGCCGGCAATGCCGCCCGCGTCGTCAGGGCCCTGCTCCGGGAAATGCCGGACGGCTGAACCGTCTCAACAAGGGAGGAACGCGAGCCATGCGCGCTCTCGATATTTCCGACTGCATCAACGAGACCTGCCCCTGGTCCGGCAAGCCGGTGCAGGCCGATTCGCTCATTGAATTCGACGGCCATGTCGTCGGCTTCTGCAACACGGGCTGCCGCGACAAGTTCGAAACCGCGCTGCGCCATTTCGAACAGGCGAAGGCCGCGAAGACGGGCGGGCGTCACGGATCGTGACCGATGCCTGGCGCTCGTTCGCAGTGCCAGAAGTAATTCGTCTGTAGAACTCGATTTCTCGCGGTCTGGGATACAAGGGAGCGGCAGGAACGAAGCGGCATCCGCGGCGTCACCCCTTCCCGATTCGCACCGCCCCGACCCTCTGTCCCCTTATCCTGAGTAGCGACCGCGCCAGCGGGCGCGTATCGAAGGATGCCCCGCTCTGTCCGCGCCGTCCCTCGATACGCGGCCGGCACCGTTACTCGGGATGAGGAAACGGAAGACCGCAGACGCCGCCGCCTCCGAACTCCCAATCGGCTTTGCCCAACGGCTAAACCGGACAGCAGCGGAACGGGTCCGGGCATGGAGAGAAAAGGGCATGACGGGAAGAGGCGGAGGCGGGCGGCGCGGGTTGCGGCCCTACCGTTCGGTCCACCGCTTCGACTGCTTCCGCCGGGGGCGGGCGAGGCGGCGGGCGCGGTCCAGACCGTGGCGCTTCAGGAAGTTCTGCACCGTGGCCGGGTGGAACACCAGCCCCTCGGCGGCGAGCGCGTCGCGCAGTTCGTACATGGAAATTGCCGGGCGCGCCTCCAGGATGCGGAGAATGCGCTCCCGCTCCGGCTCGATCCGCGAAACGCTGCCGCCCATGCGCTCGCGCCGCACATGGCCGCGCTCGCGGAAACGCTGCACCCAGCGGCAGACGCTGGACGTCGCCATCCCGAACCGCCGGGCCGCGGCCGACGCGCTCATGCCCTCCTCCACCACCGCCTCCACCGCCCGGCTCCGCAGCTCCTCGCCGACCGGGCGGCCCCGTCCCGGCCGCCGCAGCGCGCCCGCCGGCCCGCTCTTCAATTCATCCATCTTCGTTCTTTCTCCTTGTGCTCCCGCACCGACGCGGCTCCCGTCAAATCCGCCGCGTCCGCGCGGCCTCCGTGAACGTTCCAACCCGAACCCGATTCCCCGGCTCTCCGACGGCCCAGGCAGAGCGCGACAAACGGCGGCAAAAGGGGGCAAAAGTTGCAATCGGAATGCGCGCCCTCCGGCCCGCCGGCCGCCCAGGCAGACCGCGACAAACGGCCGCCGGCGCGCGCGGACGGGTTTGCCGCCAGGGGCGGCAGGTTCACGGCGGAAATCCCGAAAAAGCGGCTTGCGCGGCTGCGCCGGCCTGTCAGATCCAGATCATGGGCCTTTCGGTCCGTCAGGGATAAGAACAGAACATATATAGAACTTATGGGAGGAATGTCAAGCGCATTGCCGGCGCGCCGGCCGCTCCGTAGCATGAAACCGGGTGCCGGCGTACCGCCCGGCCGGCAGGCCCCGAGGAGACGACCCGTATGCCCTTTATCGTCGAACAGCACGGCCATGTCGCCGTCGCCACGCTCAGCCGCCCGGAGGCCCGCAACGCCTGGGGACAGGACTTCTATGACGGCATTGCCGAGTGCTTTCCCCGCTGGGCGGACGACGACAGCGTGCGCGCAGTGGTGGTGACGGGCGACGAGGACGGGCGCGCCTTCTCGGCCGGGGCCAACCTGAAGGACCCCAACACCCACGCGATGCCGCCGGTCGCGGAGTTCGTCAAGGGACTGTCGAAATGGAACCGCTTTCCCTTCGACATCTTCATGGATTTCCCGAAGCCGATCGTCGCGGCCGTCAACGGCTATGCGATCGGGATCGGCTGCATCCTGACCTTCTGCTGCGACCTCGTCGTGGCGAGCGACCGGGCGGAATGGCGGCTGCCGCAGACCGCGCTCGGCATCCTGCCCGCCTATGGCGGCTCCGTGCGCCTGGCGCGGCTCGTCGGCAAGGGGCTTGCCATGCGCCTCGCCATGGGCTTTCCGCTGGACGGTGAGGAAGCGCACCGCATCGGCCTCGCGCAGTGGCTGGTCCCGCATGACGGGCTGATGGACAAGTCGATGGAGGTGGCCCGGCATGTCGCATCGCTGCCGCCGCTCGCCGTCCGGCTTACCAAGGAATCGCTCAACCGGGGCCAGGACATCCCGAACCTCAAGGATGCCGCGCTCGTTGACGTTTACCGGTTCA
>JAPOZD010000077.1 GCA_026706245.1 Alphaproteobacteria bacterium | reverse complement strand
CGGCACGATCGACGACGACCGGGCCGACGGCGCCGAGCATGACTGGCTCTACCAACGCCGCAACGGATACGACGAAATCTACGACCCCTGGGCCCCGGAGGAGGTCGAGGAGCGCAGGCAGAGCCGCCTCGAACGCGAAGAGCGGGGCGGCGACCCTTTCGACCTCGACGGCGAGGAGGACCAGGACGGGGACAATGACGAGGACGGGCCGCAGAACGGCGAATTCGCCTCCGATCATGACATTTCATGACATCCCATGACACGACATCCCATGACACGGCACCAAAGGGCCGCTCACCCGGTATCGTCCCGGACGGCGAGTGCGGAGTCGCTGCCGCAACCCTCTTCTCCCGTTCGCGGGAAAGGTCGGGAGGGGGCCGGCGGCCGCGCGGCCTGGCTAATCCTGGCCGGGTCGGGCCCGGCAGCGAAAGCTTAGGGGTCGAGCGTAAGCGCGACGCGGAAGCCGTTGATGTAATAGGCGCGCTCTTCCGAGCTCGTCCTGAAGCGGGTGGCGGAGCGGAGCGATTCGGGGCCGTTCAACCAGGAGCCGCCGCGGAGCACCCGCCAATTGCAGTCGCCCGAAAGCCGCGCGCTGCCGTCTGCCGGCGCGCCGGCATGGCTCGGGTTCCAGCAGTCCTCGACCCACTCCCAGACATTGCCGTGCATGTCGTGGAGTCCGAAGGCGTTGGGCGGATAGGTCCCGGCGGGCTTCGTCCCGCCGCCGCCGTAATTCGCCCGGTCCGGGTCGAGCCGGCTGCCGGTGTGATACGGCCCCGCCGTGCCGGCGCGGGCGGCATATTCCCACTCCGCTTCCGTCGGCAGGCGGTAGTCCCGGCCCGTCCGGTGCGACAGCCACTCGGCATAGGCCTTCGCATCGAGCCACGACACATGGACGACAGGCTGCCGGCCCCGGCCCCAGGGCGCGGACGGGCTGTAGCCGCCGCAGCCGCCGTCGGCGAGGCAGGCATCCCACTCCGCGAAGGTCACTTCGTGAACGCCGACCGCCAGCCGGCGGTCGATTCCGATCCGGCGCGCCGGGGTTTCATGCTCGCGGTGCGCGCCTTCCCATGCGGGCGAACCCATAATGAAGCTGCCTTCCGGCAGCACGACCATCTCCGGGCATTCCGGGCAGCTGCGGAACCGCTCTCCCGCCTCCTGCGCAAGCGCCGGTTGCGTTGTCCAAGCCATAGCCGCAGCAGCGAATGCCGGGAGGAGGCGCCGCATCATCGCCGCCCGTCCTCCCGCGCCGCAAGCAGGGCCAATGCCTCCGTTTCGGCAAGGCCGTCCTCTTCCACCGCGACCAGCACCGCCTCCGCCGACAGGTTTTCCGGGGCGTCGTTGAGCGCCGCCCGCAGTCCCGGCGACAATGCGTCATAGGCCGCCATATCCGCCTTTGCGGTGGTCGGTTGGCCCGTCCTGTGGCGGTTGGCGCTCATCCGGTCTCCATCGGCAGCGACGGGTCGCGCGCCCAAGCTTGGAGGGAATCGTCATAGACGGCGACATTCTCCTGCCCGAGCAGGTGCAGGGCCATGGCGCCCAGGCTGGCCGCGATGCCGCCGCCGCAATAGGTCACCACGCGCTCCGCCGCAACCGCGCCGGCCTCGTCGAATTTCTGCCGGACCTGCGCCATTGGCAGCAGGGCGCCGGTCGCCGGATCGACGAGGCCGGCGCTCGGCACATTGACCGATCCGGCGATACGGCCCGGCCTGCCGTAATGCTGGCCGCCGCCGGCATGTTGCTCCGCCGACAGCGAATTCAGCACGACCGCGCCCGGGTCGGCGAGCGCCGCCTCGACTTCTTCCCGGCCGACGAAGTAGCCCGGCCGCCGGCTCGCCTCGAACACCGTCGGCGCAGGCGTTTCGTTCCCGGCGGCTGTCGGCCGCCCCTCGGCCTTCCACTTGCCCCAGCCGCCGTCGAGCACCGCCGCGCGGTCGTGGCCGAAAGCCTTGAGCATCCACCACAGCCGCGGCGCCCAGTGCGGCGTTCCCGTGCTGTACACGACCACGGCGGTTTCGTTGGAGACGCCGAGCGCGCCCATCGCAGCGCCGAAACGCGCCGCATCGGGCAGCGTAAAGCGCAGCCGGCTTTCCGGATCGGAGAGGTCGTCGACGAGGTCCGCGAAGACCGCGCCGGGAATATGGCCCTTGAGATAGTCTGCGCGTCCGCTTTCGGCCCGCATGTTGCCGCCCGGCAGGGGATGCAGATGGACGGTCGCGTCGAGGATGCGAAGCGCCGGATCGTCCAGGCGCGCCGCCAGCCATTCCGTGGAGACGAATGCTTCCATGAAGGCTACTGTAGCCCGGATTTCGGGCGGCAGGAACAAGCGGCAAGTGGACAGGGATGCGCGGCTGGGCGCGCTTTACATGGTGCTCAGCACCATCATCCTGACGGCGCAGGACGCCATCGCGAAATGGCTCACCGCCGACTACCATTCCGGCGAAATCCTGTTCTACCGCACGATTTCCGGCATGGCGGTCGTCGCCTGGCTGATGCGGCGCGACGGCGGCTGGCGGCTGGCGGTTCCCCGCGCCCCGAAGCTGACCCTGCTGCGCGGCGTGCTGGCGGTCCTTTGCAGCCTCGTCATCGTGATGTCCTGGGCGGTGCTGCCGCTGGCGGATGCCATGGCGGTCGTCTTCGTGAGCCCGGTCATCCTGACGATCATGTCGGCGATCCTGCTGCGCGAGCGCGTCGGATGGCGCGGCTGGGCCGCCGTTCTCATCGGCTTTGTCGGCGTGCTGGTGATGATGCGCCCCGGCACTTCTGCGTTCCAGTGGGCGGTGATCGTGCCCATCACGGCGGCCGTCATCTCCGCCGGCCGCGATGTCATCACCCGCAAGCTCGGCACGCTGGAGGCCTCCACGACCATCTTCCTCTACAGCCAGGTCCTGACGCTGGTCGGGGGCGGCCTCAGCCTGTTCTGGCAGGCGCACTGGCCGGGCTGGTTCGACTGGCTGCTGTTCGGCGCCGCCGGCATCATGGCGGGCATCGCACAGTATCTCATCATCGCCTCCTTCCGGCTCGCGCCGGCCTCGCTGGTCTCGCCGCTGCGCTATCTCAGCCTGGTCTGGGCGGTCGGCTTCGGCTGGTGGCTCTGGGGCGACCTGCCCGATGTGTGGATCGTCACGGGCGGCATCCTCGTCGTCGCCGCCGCCATCCTGACCACGCGGCCGGGCCGCCAAAGATGAGGGGACATGCGAAATGGGCGCCGCCGGCTTTCGGCGATGCGCGTCATGCAGGCGCAAGGTCATCCATCGATACGCAAAGAGCATCGGCCAGTCGGCGCAGCGTGCGAACCGAACCGGTATTCCGCCCGCTCTCGATCTCAACGATCTGCACCCGGTTCACGCCAGTGGCGCGCGCCAGCCCGGATTGTGAGAACCGGCGATATTCGCGCCATACGCGAAGCGGAGGCTCGCCGTCGATAAGCCGGTCGGCCACACTCGCGGGCACCAGTTCATCCGCGCCTGCGGCAATTCCCGCTTCAACAGCCGCGGCCGCCTGCAAATCCTCGAAGTCATCTTCCAGGGCGCGGAGGCGTTCATATTCCGCCCTGGCAATGGTCACCGTTTCGCTCATTTCACTCACTCCCTGTAAGCATCGCCTCGACTCGAGACATACAGCACCTGGAGGACGTCCTCGTCTCGCATCACGACCCGCCAGTCGCCTACCCGGAGGCGAACCATTCCATCCCGGTTCTTCAGACGCACTACATTGTTTGCCTGCGAGACGGGATCGTTCGCGTAGGCCCGAATCTTGTCGCGAATGCGCTCGGCCCAATTGCGCGGCATCCGCATCAGGCTCCTCAAGGCGGCGCGGCTATAGACAATCTCCTTCACGGTTCATGTTGTAGTTGTTAACGACAGTGTCGTCAATAACGACAGATTGCCGGTCCGGACTTGATTGCACCATGGCAGGCCGCCACCATGGCCAGGCGTCGATGAAGGAAGTATGCCGATGACCCTGCCCGAACTGCGCCGGTCCGGCCCCATAGCCTATCGCGAGGCGGGCAATGGTCCTGCGCTGATGCTGATGCACGGAATCGGCGGCAACTCGAAGACCTGGGAGGAGCAATACCGGGCCTTCGCCGGCAGCCACCGGGTCATCGGCTGGGATGCGCCCGGTTTCGGTGGCTCCGACCCGGCGCCGGAGCAGACCGCCGACTGCTGGGCCGACGAGGCGATGGGCCTGATGGACCGGCTTGGCGTCGAGACGGCCGCCCTGGTCGGCCATTCCATGGGCGGGATCATCGCGCCGCGCGTCGCCTCCCGCCATCCGGGCCGCATCGTCAGGCTCGTCCTGTCCGGGACGCGCACCGGCTTTGTCGGCGCACTCGGGTTCGAAGAGCGCCTGCGCGAATTCGACACCCTCACACCCGAGGAGCGGGGCAGGACACGGGCCGCCGGCATGGCCGCGCCCGGGGCCGCGCCGGAAGTCCTCGCGCGGCTGGCCGGGATTGCCGCCGAAGGCACGCGGGAGGCGTTCGCCGGCGGCGTCGCCGTGCTGGAGGGGACGGACAATCGCGCCATCCTGCAAGGGCTCCGCATCCCGGCGCTCGTGCTTTGCGGCATGCAGGACGGCATCGCGCCGCCCGAACGCGGCGAGGAGATCGCATCGCTGTTGCCCGACGTCCGGATGACCTGTTTCGAAGGTGCCGGGCACGCGGCCTATGTCGAGAAGCCGGACGAATACAACGCCCGGCTCGCGGAATTTCTGGCGGAGAAGCCCCATGCTTGAGACCCACGGACGCTACGATCATTCGAGCATCGTCTCGCGCCCCGTCTATGACTGGCCGGACGGAAACCGCCTCGCCGTCTATGTCGCGCTCAATGTCGAGGTGTTCGCCTGGGGGCGCGGCAAGGGCGCGGGCGTCGCGCCGCCGGACCAGGCGGTCAGCGCGTCGGTCTATTCCTGGCGCGACTACGGCAACCGCGTCGGCATCTGGCGGCTGTTCGAGATGTTCGATGCGCTCGACATTCCCTGCCAGGCGCAGATCAACACCGCCGTCTATGAGCATTGCCCGGACATTGCGGAGCGACTCCGGGCGCGCGGCGACGAAATCCTGGGCCACGGCGTCACCAACTCGGACGAACAGGGCGGGCTGCCGGAGGCGGAGGAACGCGCGCTTATCGAGGAAGTCACGCGCGCCATCGCCGAGAACGAAGGTGCTGCGCCCACCGGCTGGATGAGCCCCTGGCTGTCCAACAGCCCGGTCACGCTCGACCTGCTGCAG
>JAPOZD010000064.1:3307-5249 GCA_026706245.1 Alphaproteobacteria bacterium | reverse complement strand
GTAGATGCCGGCGGTCTGCTCGACGACGAAATCCGCATAGCGGTGGCCGTCGGCGTCCTCGACATAGCAGCCGTCGCCGCGCGCGAGCGAAACGGGGAAGGGCGGGTAGTAGAGCACCGTGCGGGTGTTGCCGCCCGGCATGGCGCGGCAGGCCTGCTCATAGAGGCCGGCGCTGGTGGGGTTGGCCTCGGCGAAGCGCGCCTCGGCGTCCTCAAGCGCGGCGGCGAGGTCGAAATTCGTGCGGTCGGCGGGGGTATCCGGCATGGGCGTGTCTCCGGGGATGGCTGCCGCGGCGGGGCGCATTCAACCCCGTTCGCCGCTTCAGGGCAAATCGCGCAGGAAGCGGATGACGGCGGTGTTGAAGGCGTCGTTCCGGTCGCCGGCGACCATGTGGCCCGCGCCCGAGACATCGACGAAACGGGCATGCGGCACGAGGTCGAGAAAGGCGCGCGCCTCCGTTTCGGTCACCAGGTCGCTGCTGCCGCCGCGCACCAGCAGGGTGGGTGTGCGCCGCCGGGCGAGCACAAGCGCGCAGGCCTCCAGCCGCTCGGGGTCGCGGTCCTCCTGCCGGTCGCTCACATCGGTGACGAAGGCCGGGTCCCAGTGCCAGTACCAGCGCCCGTCCGCGCCCTCGCGGAGGTTCTTGCGCAGCCCCGAGAGGTCGCGCGGGCGGCGGCGGTTCGGCAGATAGGCGGCAACGGCGTCGGCCGCCTCCTCCAGCGAACCGAAGCCGGTCTCGACATGGGCCTTCATGAAATCGACCACGCGCGCCGCCCCCTCCGGGCGCACGCGGGGCGTGATGTCCACCAGCACGACGGCGCGCAGCACCGGCTCCGGCGATTCGCCCTCGGCGATGAGCGAGGCGATGCCGCCGAGCGAGGCGCCGACGGCGACCGGGCGGTCGAGCCGGCGGGCGACGGCGCGCAGATCCGCGCCGAAATGCCCGATCAGGTAATGGCCTTCCGGCGAGCGGTCGCTGTCGCCATGGCCGCGCTGATCGACGTTCACCGCCCGCCAGCCCCGAAGCGCGAGCGCCAGCGCGGCTCCGCCCCAGGCATGGCGCGTCTGCCCGCCGCCATGTGCGAGCAGCACGGTCGGCCGGTCGTCGTCGCCCAGAACATCGGCGGCGAGCGAAAGCCCCTCCGTGCCTTCGAAACGCTCGAAGCGCGGCGGGATCGGTCCGGGATCGGTCATCGGGCCTCGGTTCGGTGACGGGCAGGTGCAGCCGGAGCAGTCATCCGGCGCGGAGCGGGGCGAGCGCCTGCCGGAGCGCTTCCGCGACCTCGACCCGCTCCCAGGGCGCCAGGAACGCGCCCACGGTCTCGCGCCGGCCGTGGGTGGCGAGCGTCAGCGGCCCCGGCCGCTCGCCGCTCTGGTCGATCTCGACGCGGAGCCACCAGGGCGGCAGGCGCACCTGCTCGACCCTGCCGGCGGGGCTCATGCGCTCCACGGTGAGCGCGTCGGGCGTGAGCCGGAGCCGCTCGCGCCGCCGCCCCTGGCGGTAGTTCACATGGAAGCACCAGGCGAGTAGCGCAATGTCGAGGCCGAAGAAGCCGAGCACCGGCCAGGCGCCGAGCATGAGGAAGGCGACCCCCGCCGCCAGGCCGATCAGAACGAGCGCACCGATCAGCAGCCGGAAGCCGGCAGGCGGCAGGGAGCGGTGCGGCGTCAGCACCGCGTCGAACAGCACGGGGTCCGCGCCGGACAACGACGTAGCGCGGGTCAAAAATTGTCCTTGCGGCGGCGGATTTCCGCAAAGACGGCCTCGGGTGCGGCGCCCTCCATGCCGACCAGGCGCTGCATGTCCGGCAGGTCGGCGCGCAGGAAGGGGTTGGCGAGCTTCTCCTCGCCAAGCTCGGAGGGGATCGTGCGCTCGCCGCGCGAGCGCAGCTCGTCTATGCGCCGGCAGGCCGCCTGGAGCGCCTCGTTGTCCGGGTCCACC
>JAPOZD010000064.1:0-3294 GCA_026706245.1 Alphaproteobacteria bacterium | reverse complement strand
GGACTGGGTGTATTCGTGGCCGCAATAGACCCGCGTGTCGTCCGGGAGCGCGCGCAGCTTGCCGAGCGAGGACCAGAACTGCGCCGGCGTGCCCTCGAACATGCGCCCGCAGCCGAGCGCGAACAGCGTGTCGCCGCAGAAGAGCGCCCGGCTCTCCTCGAACCAGAATGCGATATGGCCGCTGGTGTGGCCCGGCACGTCGAAGACCCGCGCGGTCTGCGTGCCGACCGTGTAGCTGTCGCCCTCGCCGACCTCGACATCGAGCCCCGGAATGCGCGCCGCGTCCGCCCTCGGCCCGATCACCGGCGCGCCGTAGCGCTCGACCAGCTCCGCATTGCCGCCGATATGGTCGAAATGGTGGTGGGTGTTGAGGATATGGGTGAGCTTGAGACCCCGGCGCTCCAGCGCCGCGAGCACGGGCGCGGCCTCGGCTGGGTCCACCACGGCGGTCGCGCCGGCGGCGGCATCATGCGCGATATAAACGTAGTTGTCCGACAGCGCGGGGACGATCTCGATCTCGAACATGGGGCGCAGCACCTCCGGCACAGGGTCTTGCGGATGCTAAAGCGAAAGTCCCCCGGGCGGAAGGACCCGGAAGCCTGCCGGACCGCTTTGCCGCAGCCGCGTGACGGCATGCCGGGGCTGCGATATGGAAGGGCGGTGATGCTCCGCCTTGCCCTGTTCATCGCCGTGCTCTTCGCCGCCCTGCCGGTCCGGGCCGAGCCGCTTGTGCTGGGCCGCTTCTCGGCCGGCGACCTGAAGGGCTGGCAGGTCCGGCATTTCGAGGGCGAGACGCGCTACCGGATCGTGGAGGCCGGAGGCGCGGGCGTGCTGGAGGCAGAAAGCGCCGCGGGCGCATCGAGCCTTTATCTGGAGCGCGAAATCGACCTTGCCGCGAGGCCGGTGCTGGAATGGCGCTGGCGCGTCGAGGCACCGCTCTCGGTGTCGGACGAGCGGGCCAAGGCGGGCGACGATTTCGCGGCACGCGTCTATGTCGTGGCGCCGGGGGAGGGGATGTTCGCGCTGCCGGTCGCGATCTCCTATGTCTGGGCCGGCAGCGCGCCGGTCGGTGCGGACTGGCCGAACCCTTTCACCTCGAAGGTGCGGATGGTCGCGGTCGAGTCCGGCCCGGCCCATGCCGGCGCGTGGCGCACCCACCGGCGCAATCTCCGGGAGGACTTCCGCCGCCTGTTCGGCCGTGAGGTGGACGAACTGGAGGGCGTCGCCGTGATGACAGATGCCGACAACAGCCGCCAGCGCGCCCGCGCCTGGTACGGCGACATCCTGCTGCGCGCGGAGGGCGGCTGATGGGCGTTTGGGCCTCAGCGGCCCATCAGGCCTTCGAGGCGCAGGCGCAGCGCGTTGAGCTTGATGAAGCCCTCGGCGTCGCGCTGGTCGTACACCGTGTCCTCCTCGAAGGTGGCGAAGCCCTCATGGTAGATGGAGTTGGGCGATTGCCGGCCCACCGCCCAGCAGGCGCCCTTGAAGAGCTTCATCCTGACCCGGCCCGACACCCGGTCCTGGCTGGCGTCGATGGCCGCCTGCAGCATGCGCCGCTCGGGCGAGAACCAGAAGCCGTTATAGATCAGCTCGGCATAGCGCGGCATCAGCTCGTCCTTGAGGTGGGCGGCCCCCCGGTCGAGCACGATGCTCTCCAGGCCGCGCCGGGCCGCCAGCAGGAGGGTGCCGCCGGGGGTCTCATAGACGCCGCGCGACTTCATGCCGACGAAGCGGTTCTCCACCAGGTCGAGCCGGCCGACGCCGTGGCGGCCCGCGACCGCGTTCAGCCGCTCCAGCAGCGAGGCGGGCGAGAGGCGCGCGCCGTCCACCGCCACCGGGTCGCCCCGCTCGAAGTCGATCTCGACATAGTCGGCCTCGTCGGGCGCGGCGGCGGGCGAGACGGTGCGGGTGAACATCTCCTCGTCGGGCTCGATCCAGGGGTCCTCCAGCGCGCGGCCCTCATAGGAAATGTGCAGCAGGTTGGCGTCGGTGGAGTAGGGCGGCTCGCCCCGCTTGCCGCGCGCGATCGGGATCTGGCGGGCCTCGGCATAGGCGATCAGCCGGTTGCGGGAGTTGAGGTCCCATTCGCGCCAGGGGGCGATCACGCGGATGCGCGGTTCGAGCGCATAGTAGGACAGCTCGAAGCGCACCTGGTCGTTGCCCTTGCCGGTCGCGCCGTGCGAGACGGCGTCCGCCCCTGTCTCCCGCGCAATCTCGATCTGCCGCTTGGCGGTCAGCGGGCGCGCGATCGAGGTGCCGAGCAGATACTGCCCCTCATAGAGCGCATTGGCGCGGAACATCGGGAAGACGAAATCGCGGACGAACTCCTCGCGCAGGTCGTCGACATAGATCTGCTTCACGCCCATCATCTCCGCCTTGGCGCGGGCTTCTTCCAGCTCCTCGCCCTGGCCGAGATCGGCCGTGAAGGTGACCACCTCGCAGCGATAGGTTTCCCGGAGCCAGTGCAGGATGACGGAGGTGTCGAGGCCGCCCGAATAGGCGAGCACCACCCGCTTGACCTCGTCGCTCATCGCGCCTCCTCCAGGGCTGGCCGTTCCCGCGCCCGTTCCGCCTCGCGGCGCTCCCGCGCGGTCGGTCGCCGGCTCTCGGATTTCAACTGTCCGCAGGCCGCCAGGATATCCCGGCCGCGCGGGGTCCTGACCGGGCTCGTGTAGCCGGCGGCCGCCAGGATGTCGGAGAAGCGCCGGACGGTCTCCGGCGTCGAGCATTCGTAGGGCGAGCCGGGCCAGGGATTGAACGGGATGAGGTTGACCTTGGCGGGGATGCCGGCGATCAGCCGCGCCAGCGCGCGCGCCTCCGCCGGGCTGTCGTTGACCCCCGACAGCATGACGTATTCGAAGGTGATCCGCCGGACATTGCTGGCCGTCGGGTAGCGTCGGCAGGCGGCCATGAGCTCCTTCAGCGGGTATTTGCGGTTGAGCGGCACCAGCTCGTCGCGAAGTTCGTCCGTCACGGCATGGAGCGAGACGGCGAGATTGACGCCGATCTCGTCCCCGCACCGGTCCATCATCGGCACGACGCCGGCGGTGGACAGCGTGATCCGGCGTTTCGAGATGGCGAGCCCGTCGCCGTCGGTCGCCACCGCCATCGCCGCCTTCACATTGTCGAAATTGTAGAGCGGCTCGCCCATGCCCATCAGCACGATGTTGGAGACATGGCGCCCGCGGTCGGTGAGCGGGGCGGGGCGGCCGGACCATTCCCCGAAGACATCGCGGGCATGCATGATCTGGCCGACGACCTCGCCCGCATCCAGATTGCGCACCAGGCGCTGGG
>JAPOZD010000372.1:3893-5268 GCA_026706245.1 Alphaproteobacteria bacterium | reverse complement strand
CACCGCGGTTGCCGGGGACGGCGCGCGCGCCATCGCAGAGGCGAAGGCGGCGCCGGGGCGAATCGCGACGCTGATCCTGCCGGGCGACACGGCCTGGAACGCGGCGAACGGCGCGGCCGCCGTGCCCGAAATCGCGCCGCCGGCAAAGGCGGATGAAGACGCGGTCGCAGCAGCGGCGGAGGCGGCAGGCGAGGGCTGCATGCTGCTGCTGAGCGGCGATGCGCTGACCGAGCGCGGCCTCGCGCTCGCCGGGGCGATTGCGGCGAAGACGGGCGCCGCCCTGCTGGCCCAGACCTCCAACGCCGTGCTCCAGCGCGGCGCCGGGCGAGTGCCGGTCGGGCGCGTGCCCTTCCCGGTGCTGCAGGCGGTGGAGCAGTTGAAGGACGTGCGGACCCTGGTGCTGGTCGGCGCGAAGGCCCCGGTCGCGTTCTTCGGCTATCCCGACCGGCCGAGCGTCGTGACCTCCGAGGGCTGCGAAATCCGCTGCCTCGCCGCCATTGACGAGGATATCCTGGATGCGCTGGAACGGCTCGCGGACCGGGTGGGGGCGCGGGCCGAGGACGCGCCGGTGCAGCAGCCCTTCCGGCCGGACCTGCCGACGGGCGCCTTCGACCTCGACAAGCTGGCGGCCATCCTCGGCAACACCATCCCGGAAAACGCGATCTGCGTGGATGAGTCCGTGACCACCGGGCGCGGCTTCTACCCGCTGACGGCCGGCGCCCCGCCGCATGACTGGCTGCAGAACATGGGCGGCTCCATCGGCTATGGCGGGCCCTGCGCGGTCGGCGCGGCCATCGCCTGCCCGGACCGCAAGGTGCTGGCGATGATCGGCGACGGCAGCGCCATGTACACGATCCAGGCGCTCTGGACGATGGCGCGCGAGAACCTCGACATCACCGTGGTGATCTGGGCCAACCGCAGCTACCGGATACTCGTAGGCGAGCTTGCCAATGTCGGCGCCGGCAATCCGGGCCGCAAGGCGCTGGACATGCTGGATATCGGCCGCCCGGACATGAACTTCGTCGACATGGCGCGCGGCATGGGCGTGGAGGGCGAGCGCGCCGAAGACTGCGAGGGCCTGATCCGGGCGCTCGGCCGCGCCAATGCCGACCGCGGCCCCTACCTGATCGAGGCGGTTCTCTGACAAAACCGTAACTGGACCGCCTCGGGGCCGGGCCGCATAATCGCCGCTATGCGAACGCTTTTCGTCCTGTTGCTCTGCGCGGCATTCGTCCCGTTCGACGGCCGCGCCGAGACGGTCCACCGCGGCCATGCCATCGCCATGCACGGGCAGCCGAAATATCCGGCCGGTTTTCCCCATGTTGTGGGGTTGGTGGTGGTTGTGGGGGCGGGGGTTGGGGGTGTTGGGCGTGGT
>JAPOZD010000372.1:0-3883 GCA_026706245.1 Alphaproteobacteria bacterium | reverse complement strand
CGGCCGGTTTTCCCCATTTCGACTATGTGAACCCGGAGGCTCCGAAGGGCGGCGTGATCCGGTTCGGCATCCAGGGCAGTTTCGACACGTTCAACCCCTATAACGGCAAGGGCAATGCCGCGGCCATGGCCAACCCCGTCGAGACGCTGCTGACGAACAGCGACGACGAGCCGTTCACCGCATACGGCCTGATTGCGGAGAGCCTGGAATGGCCGGAGGACCGGTCCTGGGTCGTCTTTCATCTGCGCGAGGAGGCGCGCTGGCACGACGGCAGGCCCGTCACGGTCGAGGATGTGATCTTCTCGCTGGAATTGCTGAAGACGCAAGGTGAGCCGTTCTTCCGCCACTACTACCGCGATGTCGGCAAGGGCGAGAAGGTGGGGCCGCGCAGCGTCCGGTTCCGGTTTTCGGGCGGCGAGAACCGCGAATTGCCGCTGATCGTCGGCCAGATACCGATCCTGCCGAAGCATTACTGGGAGGGCCGCGACTTCCAGGCGACGACGCTCGACCCGCCGCTCGGCAGCGGCCCCTACCGCGTCTCTTCCTTCGAGACCGGGCGTTATCTGGAGCTGGAGCGCGTCGAGGACTATTGGGGGCGGGACCTGCCGGTCAGGCGCGGCACCGGGAATTTCGACCGCATGCGCTACGAGTATTTCCGCGATGCGACGCCGATCCGCGAAGCCCTCAAGTCCGGCGACATCGACTACCGGGAGGAGAACATCTCCAAGTCCTGGGCCACGGAATACGACATCGAGCCGGTGCGGGAGGGGTGGCTGAGAAAGGAGAGCATCCGGCATGGGCGCGTCGCGCCGATGCAGGCCTTCGTCTTCAACGCCCGGCGCGACATCTTCAAGGACCGGCGGGTGCGCCGGGCGCTCGGCTACGCCTTCGATTTCGAGTGGTCCAACCGGACGCTGTTCTACGGCATATACAGGCGCACGGAGAGCTATTTCGACAACTCGGAGCTTGCTTCATCGGGCGTGCCGCAGGGCCGGGAACTGGAGCTGCTGGAGCCCTTCCGGGACAGTCTGCCGCCCGAGGTCTTCACCGAGCCGTTCGAGCTGCCGAAAACCGACGGGAAGGGCTGGCCGCGCCAGAACTACCGTGCTGCGCTCAGCCTGCTGAAAGAGGCAGGCTGGGAACTGCGGGACCTGAAGCTCGTCCATGCCGGGACCGGCAAGCCGATGGCGTTCGAGATATTGCTGCGCAACCCGGCCTTCGAGCGCGTCTTCCTGCCCTTCGCGCGCAACCTGAAGCGGCTCGGCGTCGAAGCGCGCATCCGCCTCGTGGACCCCTCGCAATATGCGCAGCGGGTGCGCGGGCGCGATTTCGACATGATCGTCGGCGGCTGGGGCCAGAGCCATTCGCCCGGCAACGAGCAGCGGGACTATTGGGGCTCTGCTGCCGCCGGCCAGTTCGCCAGCCGCAATTCCGTCGGCATCGCCGATCCGGTGGTCGATGCGCTCGTGGAGAGCCTGATCGCCGCCCCCGACCGCGAGGAGCTGGTCTATCGCACGAGGGCGCTCGACCGGGTGCTGCTGCATGGCTACTGGGTGATACCCAACTGGCACACCTCCGCCGACCGCGTGCTCTACTGGGACAAGTTCGGACGCCCGCCGACGGTGCCGATGGACGGCGTCAGCACGAACCGCTGGTGGTTCAACCCCGCGAAGGCGGCCGCGCTCAAAGCGGCGCGCGGCGGCTGACCGCCCGCCGGCGGCGCGCGCAAGCCGGCCGATGGCAGCCTATGTCCTGCGCCGGCTCGCGCTCATGGCGCCGACCTTCCTCGGCATCATCCTCATCAATTTCGTCGTCATTCAGTTCGCCCCCGGCGGACCCGTCGACCAGGCTATCGCGCAATTGGAGGGCTATGGCGACGCCGCGATCGAGCGCGTGACGCGCGGCGGCGCCGAGATCGTCCGGAGTACGGAGAGTTCCGACAGCCGCTACCGGGGCGCGCAGGGCCTCGACTCCGCCTATATCGCGGAGCTCGAGAAGCGGTTCGGCTTCGACCGGCCGGTGCATGAGCGCTTCTTCAAGATGGTCGGCGACTATCTCAGCTTCGACTTCGGCGAGAGCTATTTCCGGGACGAGCGCGTGGTGGACCTCGTGCTGGAGAAAATGCCGGTCTCGATCTCGCTCGGCCTCTGGACGACGTTCTTGGTCTATCTCATCTCGATCCCGCTCGGCGTCGCCAAGGCGGTGCGCGACGGCTCGCGCTTCGACATCTGGACGAGCGCGGTCGTCGTGTTCGGCAACGCCATCCCGTCCTTCATCTTCGCGGTCATGCTGCTGGTGCTGTTCGCCGGCGGCAGCTATCTCGACTGGTTCCCGCTGAAGGGGCTGACCTCGGACGGGGCGGAGGCCTGGCCCTGGTATGCCCAGGTCGCGGACTATTTCTGGCATCTGGCCCTGCCGGTCACGGCCATGGTGGTCGGCGGCTTCGCGACCCTCACCCTGCTTACCAAGAACTCCTTTCTCGACCAGATCGGCCAGCAATATGTGCTGACCGCGAGGGCCAAGGGCCTGACGGCGCGCCGGGTGCTCTACGGCCATGTCTTCCGCAACGCCATGCTGATCGTCATCGCCGGCTTTCCGGCGGCCTTCGTCGGCGTGCTGTTCACCGGCGCGGTGCTGATCGAGACGATCTTCTCGCTGGATGGACTCGGCCTGCTCGGCTTCGAGGCGGCGCTCAACCGCGACTACCCGATCATGTTCGCCTCGCTCTGGTTCTTCACGCTGCTCGGCCTCGTCATGCAGCTCATCGGCGACCTGACCTACATGCTGGTGGACCCCCGCATCGACTTCGAGACGCGGCAGGTCTGAGCCGTGCCGATGAGCCCGCTCACGCGCCGCCGCCTCGCCAATTTCCGGGCCAACCGGCGCGGCTGGTGGTCGCTCTGGATCTTCCTGGCGCTCTTCGTCCTCTCGCTCGGGGCGGAGTTCATCGCCAACGACAGGCCCTTCGTCGTCGTCTATGACGGCGGGCTCTACATGCCGGTCTTCGAGCGCTATCCGGAGACCGTCTTCGGCGGCGAGTTCGAGACCGAGGCCGACTACCGCGACCCCTATGTCCGCGAGCTGATCGCGGAGAAGGGCTGGATGCTGAGCCCGCTCATCTCCTACGACTACCGCACCGTCGCCTGGGACCTGGCCACGCCCGCGCCCTCCGCGCCCGATGGGGAGCACTGGCTCGGCACGGACGACCAGGCCCGCGACGTGATGGCCCGCCTGATATACGGGTTCCGCATCTCGGTGCTGTTCGGCCTCACGCTCACGCTGTTCAGCAGCATCATCGGTGTGGCGGCCGGGGCCGTGCAGGGCTATTTCGGCGGCTGGACCGACCTGATCGGCCAGCGGCTGATCGAAATCTGGGGCAGCATGCCGACGCTCTACCTGCTCATCATCCTGGCCAGCACGATCATGCCGACCTTCTGGTGGCTGCTCGGGTTGCTGCTGCTGTTCTCCTGGATCGCGCTGGTCGGGCTGGTGCGCGCCGAGTTCCTGCGCGCGCGCAATTTCGACTATGTGCGCGCCGCCCGCGCGCTCGGCGTCTCCAATCCGGTCGTCATCTTCCGCCATGTGCTGCCGAACGCCATGGTGGCTACGATCACCTTCCTGCCCTTCGTGCTGATCGGCGCCATCACCTCGCTGACGGGCCTCGACTTCCTCGGCTTCGGGCTGCCGGTCGGCTCCGCCTCGCTCGGCGAGCTGCTGGCGCAGGGCAAGGCCAATCTCCAGGCGCCCTGGCTCGGCCTCACGGCCTTCTTCTCGCTCGCCGTGCTGCTCTCGCTGCTGGTGTTCATCGGCGAGGCGGTGCGCGACGCCTTCGACCCGCGCAAGGGGCTCGCGGGATGAGCGCGCTGCTGGCCGTCGAGGACCT
>JAPOZD010000233.1 GCA_026706245.1 Alphaproteobacteria bacterium | reverse complement strand
TGGACGCCCATCTGGTGATTCGCATGCAGGGCGTGCTGACACGCCTGCAGCGCGAGCTCGGCATCACCTTCGTCTATGTCACGCATTCCCAATCCGAGGCCTTCGCCATGGCCGACCGGATCGTGATCATGTCCGAGGGCCGCGTCGTCCAGGTCGGCCAGCCGCGCGAGATTTACCGCACGCCCGAAAACCGTTTCGTGGCCGAATTCGTGGGCCGGAATAACATTCTGGCCGGGACCAGCCGCGGCGACGCAATCGAAACGCCGCTCGGCGTCTTCCCCGCCGCTGGCCTGCCTGCGGCCGGCAGCCCCGCTGCTCTTGTCGTGGCCGCCGACCTCGTCGAGATCGGCCGCACGGCCTCCGAAGGCGCGATTCCGTGTTCCCTGATCTCCGAGGAATTCGTGGGCGCGACGGTGACCCTGTTCCTCGAGGCAAGGGACGGGACCGAACTCAAGGTCCAATTGCCCGAACGCGCGCTGGGCGATCTGGATCCGCATGCCGGCGGCGATTTCCATCTCAGTTGGCCGGCCGATGCCGGCCATGTTCTGGCCGAAAGCTGAGCGGAGACGCAGATGATCCGGAACCCGATTCCCTGGCCGGACGGCGCAAGATGCGCCGTAGCGATCACCTTCGACATGGACGCCGACAGCCTGATCCATATCGCGCGGCCGGAGGACGGATTCGACCGGCTCTACCCGGTCTCGATGGGGCGCTACGGGCCGGCGGTCGCAATTCCCCGCATCCTTGAGACCTATCGGCGCCTCGGGATCAGGCAGAGCTTCTTCATTCCCGGCTGGTGCCTGGAGACCTACCCGGACGCCGTCGAGGCGATCCTGAACGAGGGGCACGAGATCGGACATCACGGCTGGATCCACGAGGACCCGGTGACCACGCGCGGGCCGTCCCAGGCGGAAGCCTTCGAAAAGGCGCTGGACGCCCACCGGCGGATCTGCGGCGGCGTCCCGCGCGGCTACCGCGCGCCGGTTTACAACGTCACCCAGCAGGTCATCGACCTGATGGTCCGGCACGGCCTGCGCTACGACAGTTCCCTGATGGCCGACGACATCCCCTACCGGATTGCGACGCCGGAAGGCGCACTCTGGGAGATGCCGGTCCACTGGGCCACCGACGACTGGCCGCCCTTCGCGCACTATGCCGAGATCGGCTACATGATGCAGGTGCGCGAGCCTTCCGCGGGGCTGGCCGGCTTCTGGGAGGAGTTCGAGGCGCAGTATGAGGCGGGCGGCTTCTTCATGCTCATCGTCCATCCGTTCCTGACGGGCCGGCTGGCCCGCTGGCGGCTGGTCGAGCGCTGGCTGGAGGAGACCCTGGCGACCCGCAATGTCTGGGTCGCCCGGCTCGAGGACATTGCCGGCCATCTGGACGCCCTCGCCGCCGAAGGCCACGATATCCGCACCGAACGGCTCCCCTATTACGGAGGACCGCAGAGATGAGCCTGACCGACACCGACCGGCGGATGCTGCGCATCGCCTATGAGGAGGCCAGGGCCGGGTTCGAGGAAGGCGGCTGCCCCATCGGCTCGGTTCTCGCGCGCGGCGACACGGTGGTCTCGCAGGGCCGCAACCAGCGCGTGCAGCAGGGCGACCCGATCGCGCATGGCGAGATGGATGCGCTGCGCAAGGCGGGCCGCCAGCGGACCTACCGCGACACGACCCTCTACACCTCGCTCTCCCCCTGCATGATGTGCTCGGGCGCCATCGTCCAGTTCGGCATACCCCGCGTCGTCATCGCCGAGAACACGACCTTCGGTGGCAACGAGGCGTTCCTCGCCGAGCGCGGCGTCGAGGTCATCGTCGCCGACGACCCGGACTGCATCGCGCTCATGACCCGCTTCATCGAGGAACGGCCCGAGCTCTGGGCCGAGGACATCGCCGAAGACTGACCACCGGCCCGTCGTCTCGTCACCCCGTCAGCAGGTGTAGTTGAGCCCGAGCCGCCCGCCATCGACATAGATGGTCTCGCCGGTGATGTAGCCGGCCTTTTCGGAGGCGAGGAAGGCCACGACATCGCCGATCTCGCGGGGCGAGCCCAGGCGCTTGAGCGGCGTGCGCGACATGGCCACCTGCATCGCCTCGGGATTGGCATTCACGCCCGCCATCATCTCCGTGTCGATGGAGCCGGGCCCGACGGCGTTGACCCGGATGCCGTGCGGCGCAAGCGCGAGCGCCGCCGCTTTCGTGATCTGCATGACGCCGCCCTTCGAGGCGCAATAGGCCGGGATCGCCGGGATCGCGACCTGGGCGTTGATCGAGGACATGTTGACGATGGCGCCCCTGATGCCCTTGTCCACCATCGTCCTGGCCGCGCGTTGCGTGGCGGCGAAGACGCCAACCAGATTGACGTCGATAACCCGCTGGAAGTCGCCCAGGTCGTAGGCGAGGAAGTCCCCCGGCAGCGCAATACCGGCATTGTTCACCAGCACCGCCACCGGCCCGTAATCGACCTCGATCCTGTCAAACAGCGCGGCGATGGCGGCGGGGTCGCCCATGTCGCAGATGAGGCCCGCGGCCCCGTCGCCGAGCCTTGCGGCGGCGTCGCGCACGCCGTCTTCCTTTATGTCGGCGAGGATCGGACGGTGGCCGTCCCCGGCAAGCGCTTCGGCGCAGGCGTAGCCGATCCCCTGCGCGCCGCCCGTCACCAGGGCGATGGGTTTCTCGGACATGGTTTCCCTCTCAGGTCTTTCGGAAACAGTCGTTCCTGCCGCTATGCGCCGGCCGGCAGCCGCGCCAGGCGCTCCGTCAGCAGCGCGAAGAAGCCGTCTGCGTCGAGCCGTTCGAGCACGCGGGCATTGGCGGGCCTGCCGCTGCGCCCGCGCACATCGCAGACCGTGCGCCCGAAACAGGGGCCGTCGGCGATGTCAATATCGACCCGCATCTCACGGCCTTCGAACAGGTCCGGCTGCAACAGCCAGGCAATCACGCAGGGATCGTGCAGCGGCGCGCCATGATGGTAGGCGGCCATGTTCTTCGCGCCGTAGAGGTCGAGCATGCCGCAGACGGCCGCCGCCGGCGCCGTGCCGAGCGCGCGGATGGCCTCCAGCCTCGGCGGCGTCGCGATCGCCTGGTGGGTCACGTCGAGCCCGATCATGGTGAGCGGCGCGCCGGCCTCGAACACGACATGCGCCGCGTGCGGGTCGGCGAAGATGTTGAACTCGGCGGATGCGGTGACGTTCCCGGTGCCGATGGCCCCGCCCATCGCCACGATCTCGTGCAGATTCGCGAGCACCGCCGGGTTCTTGACGATGGCGAGCGCGACATTGGTGAGCGGGCCGAGTGTGGCGAGCGTGACGGGTTCCGGCGCCGAGAGGAGCGTCTCGACCAGGAAATCGACCGCGTGCGCCGCTTCGGCCGGGCGGACCGGTTCCGGCAGGTCGGCGCCGTCGATGCCCGTGGCCCCGTGAATGCGCTCGGCGGTGACCGGTTCGCGCACCATGGGGCGCGGGCAGCCCGCATAGACCGGCACCTCCGGCCGGCCGCCGAGGTCCCTGATCCTCCGGGCATTGCTCTCAGTCAGCGCCAGCGGAACATTGCCGGCGACGGCCGTGATGCCGAGAAGGTCGAATTCTTCCGGCGCGGCGAAGGCCAGCAGCAGGGCGACGGCGTCATCCTGGCCGGGGTCGCAATCGACGATCAGCGGGCGCCGGCTCACAGCGCCCGCCCCGCCCGGTGCCCGTCCACGACCGCCATTTCGATATCGCGGGGCTGGAAGCAGTCGCCGATCAGGCGCAGCGCGCCCCGATGCGCCGAAAGCGCCCCGTGGAGGCTTGTATCGGCCTTGCCGCCCGACCCGAACACGATGCTGTCGAACCCCTCTATCGTCCTGGGCTCCCAAGTTACGACATTATACGCCTCGACAGCGGTTTCCTCGATTTCCCAGAGCGCCGTGTGGGTGGTCAGGACGACGCCCGCCTTCATCAGCTTTTCCAGCAGGTGATGGCGCGCGGGCGACGGCATGAAGGGCGCAATCGTCTCCAGCCCCGTCAGCAGCTCGACCCGGTGGCCACGGCCCGCAAGGTAGTCGGCGGTCGTGGCGGCCTCGGCCCGGCCCAGCGTATCGACCACGAGAACACTCTCGCCCGGTGCTGCACGGCCCGACAGGACATCGCGGGCGGAGAAGACATGCGGCCGGTCCGTTCCCGCGACTTCCGGCAGCCACGCGGCCGACCCGGTCGCCAGCACGATCTCGTCGGGCTCCGCGGCCAGCACGGTTTCCGCCGTGGCCTCCGCCCCGAGGCGGATATCGACGCCGAGCTTCGGCAATTGGCGCTCGAACCAGAGGATGATCTCCTCGAAATTGGCGCGGTCCGGCGTCTTCAGGATCAGGCCGATCTGGCCGCCCAGCCGCCGGCCCCGGTCCATCAGGATGACTTCATGGCCCCGCTCGCCCGCCACGCGCGCGGCCTCCATGCCCGCCGGGCCCCCGCCGACGATGACGACCCGTTTCCCCGCCGCGGCCAGCGGGAGTTCGGCCCAGTCCTTTTCCCGCCCCGTGACCGGGTTGTAGATGCAGCCGACGCCGAGCCCGAGATCGACATGCCCGACGCAGGACTGGGTGCAGGCGATGCAGGGTCGGATGTCCGCGACGCGCCCCTGCCGGGCCTTGTTCGGGAAATGCGGGTCGGCGATCAGCGTCTTCGCCATGCCGGCAATGTCGGCCTTGCCCTCGGCAAGAAGGCGCTCGGCTACGGCCGGCGAGTCCATCCTCCCGGTGCCGACCACGGGCCGCGTGACGACGGCCTTCACCGCCGCCGGCAGATAGGTGAAGGCGCCCGGCCCGTAGTAGTGGCTCGGCCAGTGCGCGCGACCCTGCCTCGGGCTCGGCACGATCCCGTGCCAGATGTTGAAGTAATCGACCAGGCCTTCCCGGTCCAGAATCCGCGCAAGCCTGACGAGGTCCGGCAACTGCACGCTGTAATCCATGACATCGTCGTAGAGGCGGACACCCAGCAGCCGCTCCACCCCCAGTTCGGAGCGGACGGCCGTCAGCGTCTCGCGGAGGAACGTCATGCGCTCCTCCATCGTCCCGCCCCCGTATTTGTCCGTCCTCCGGTTTCCGTGCGGGTGGAGGAAGTTGGCGAACAGGTAGTCCATGCCCACCGCCAGTTCGACGCCGTCGAAACCGCCCTCGCGCACGCGGCCGGCGGCCCTTGCGAACCTCTCGACAAGCTCTTCGGCCTCGGCGGCGGCGAGTTCGTGCGGCATGTAAACCGGCACCGAGCAATCCGGCGGCGGCACGGCCGAGGGCGACGTGACGGGCCGGCCCAGGGAGGCCGA
>JAPOZD010000001.1 GCA_026706245.1 Alphaproteobacteria bacterium | reverse complement strand
CTTTCGCCCGGCGTTTCATGCCCGGAGTCTTCAGCATGAATTTGGGCATGGTCTTGATGATATGGACGCTGAGCGCGCGCTCCTTGTAGGTGACCAGATCGTCAATCAGGTCCTGCGTATCGACCCCGATATGGAGAGACGAAATCTGCTCATTGACCATGCTCCGGCACAGGGACCTTGCCTGGTAGGTCTGTCCGACCGTCCAGGTCGTCATGAACTTGCGTACAAGATGGAAAAGCTGGTCGAGCTGGCCGGCCAGCCGGTCGCGCGAATAGGCCGGCGACATGGCCTTGCGAAGCCGGAAATGGTCGCCGCCGTCCAGCGAAGGCAACACGCCCGACGCGCCGAAGACGTTCTCGAAGCCGGCGAAATAGCCCCCTGCCCTCAGGTGCATCCGCCCACTCTTGTGCACCCACCGGTTGACCGACGGTCCGGCGAGGAAGGTCATGGCCTTGGCGCCCGGCAGCCTTATCCGGAACACCGGACCGTGTTCTTTCGCAAGGTCTGCAAGGAGCGCGGGAAGATGGCCCTTGCGCACATGCGGATTCAACAGCAGGCGATGCAGCGGAACCTGCGGTATGCGCCGGGACAGGGCCGCGGGGCGGCCCAGCGGGCTGGCGATGTTCTGTTCGACCGCCTCGGCAATGGAACGGCCGATCAGGTCCATCCTGCAGATGAGCCTGATCCGCTCTTCCGCCTGCTCGTTGAGTTCGAACATGAAGCGGAAGACGTCGCATGTGTTGATGAGGCAAATGACGATCACGTCCCTCGGATCGGGAATCGTGTCGGTGAAGATGGCCTCGCTGATGCGTGTCCTGATGAACTGGCTTGCAGAGCTCTCTTCGGCATCCCGCTGCGCGAGCCAGTGCGCGGGTCTGAGCGTCCAGAAGTCGCCGTCATGATGTTCCAGGATCTTCCGGCGCACCAGATTGTCCAGCGTCAGGTCGATAACCGGCTCAACCTGGGCGGCGAGCCGTTCGATCCAGTAACGGGCGTTCCTTTGAACGGGTTCGTCGGCAATTTCCTTCAGCAGCGGGTCCAGTGCGGGATCGCCGGTCTCCGTCCGGTCCAGCAGGACCAGCGACTCCATGTCCGTGTCGATGCGGGACAGGAGCGAGAGTTCCGCAAGCGCCGCGCCGGCAACGGCGCATTGCAGTCTCCAGCCGGGAACCTGGTGGAAGTAACCGGTCTGGTCGTTGAGGAGCATCAGAATGAGCTCGTCGGGCAGACTTAAAGGCTGGACTCTCGTGCATACAGTGGCGGCAGCGGTCATCGACCATGGCCTCCTTGCAGCTGGCTCGATGGCGCGTCATCGGCGCCGTTGCAGCGCGACGCCTTTGGAAGCGGACGGCGGACAGGGAACAGGCGAAAAACCGGCGCCGGCGCCAATCCGCAATTCAACGCATTCCCGAAGATTGCGGTTGCCTTCGTCGTTGAACTATCGCCCCGTAAATATCAGGGCAAAGGCCGCCTCAGTCAAGTCCGGGCAGGCGCGTCCGCCCGGCGGAACCGTCAACCGCCGGGCGCCTCCAGGGCCTTGAGGCGGTCCCTCGCCAGCTTGTCCAGCAGGCGTTCGAAGGCGTCCTTCGCCGGTATCGCGATAGACCGCTCCAGCAGGCTTTTCGCCTTCTGGCGATGTTCGTCCTCGTCAAGCTCCAGCAGGCCGAGCGCGTATTGAAGCGGCACGTCCTTCGCATCGGGCGCGAGTTCCAGGGCCCGATCCAGGGAAGCGATGGCGTCCTTTTCGCGCGCGCCGTGGGTCAGGCGCGCCAGGAACGACCCTACCTTGCCGACTATTCCCGTGTGCCACCGGGCGAGACTGATATGGGCCTGGGCCATGCCGGGGTCGAGCCGAAGCGCATCCTCCGTCGCCTCGCGGATCTGCTCCACATATCCCCGGTCCGCCGCGTCGAAGGAGCCGATGGTCTGCGCGAGCCGGCCGGTGGCGCGCGCCAGTTGCAGATGGGCGTCCGCATTGCCGGGATCGGCGCGGACCGCCTTTTGCGCGAGCCCGAGCGCGCGCTCGAACAGCCCTTCCTTCTCGCCCCTGGCGGCGATGAAGTAGCCGTGGACCGTCAGCGACTCCGCCGCCAGCGCAAATCCCCGCGAGGTTCCGAGGCTTTCGGCAATCCGGGCCGCATCCGTGAACCGTCCTTCGGCGTAGGCCGCGTGCGCCTCGTCCATGGAACTCGCATTGGCGACGCCCGCCAAAGGCAAGGCCAGCGCCACCGCCAGCCAGCAGGACAGAGCGAAGCCGACCGCATGACCCCGATTGCGCATGACCCGACCGTTCATTGCTTCCGACCGGCCCAGTTTACCATGCAATCCTGAGCCGGAACGCAAGACGGGCGCGCGGCCAGGATTGCCGCGCGCCCGCCGGTTGCGGGAAGGCGTCCGCCGCTAGAAGAGCGGCGAGGAGCCCCGGCCGAACTCGGGATAGGCTTCCATGCCGAGCTCGCTCTTGTCGAGGCCGTCGTCTTCCGCTTCCTCCGAGGCCCGGATGCCCAGCGCCAGCTTGAGGACGAGCCACGCCGCGAGCGAGACGGAGAAGACAAAGACGCCGATGGCGAGCACGCCGATGAGCTGGGTGACGAAGTCGCCGCCGCCGAATATGCCGACCGCAAGCGTGCCCCAGATGCCGGCGACCAGATGGGCCGAGATCGCGCCCACCACATCATCGACCTTGAGCCGGTCGAGGGCCGGCACCGCATAGACCACCAGCATGCCGCCGATGCCGCCGATGACGAGCGCCAGCACATGGTTCTGGAGGTCGGGGCCGGCGGTGATCGAGACGAGGCCTGCAATCGCGCCGTTCAGCGCCAGCGTCAGGTCGATCTTGCGGTACATGACGTAGCTCGTCGCCATGGCCGCGATCACGCCGGCTGCGGCGGCGAGGTTCGTGTTCACATAGACGATGGAGATCGCCACCGCGTCGAGCGCGGAGCCGAGCGCCAGCTGCGAGCCGCCGTTGAAGCCGAACCAGCCGAACCAGAGGATGAAGGTGCCGAGCGTGGCGAGCGGCAGGTTCGCGCCGGGCATCGGGTTGATGCTGCCGTCCGGCCCGTATTTGCCCTTGCGTGAGCCCAGCACGATCGCGCCCGCGAGCGCCGCCCAGCCGCCGGTGGAATGCACCAGCGTCGAGCCCGCGAAATCGCTGAAGCCCATCTCCGCGAGCCAGCCGCCGCCCCAGACCCAGGAGGCCTGGATCGGGTAGATCAGCGCGGACAGCAGCACCGTGAAGATCAGGAAGGGCAGGATGCGGATGCGCTCGGCCAGCGTGCCCGAGACGATGGAGGCGGCCGTTGCCACGAACACCATCTGGAAGAACCAGTCGGACATGACCGAGTAGCCGCCCTCGACCACCGCTGCGACCTGTTCGCTCGTCGCTTCCTCCGCGTTGAGGAGCGTGAGCTCGGCCTCGGACGGGTTGTAGAGGAAGTCGAACGTGCCGATCCAGCCGCCGTTCACGTCCGTGTACATGACGGCATAGCCGACGATGTAGAACATGATGCCGGCGATGGAGTAGAGCGCGATGTTCTTCAGGCAGATCGCCGCGGTGTTCTTGGTGCGCACGAGGCCCGATTCGAGCATGGCGAAGCCGGCCGCCATCAGCATGACCAGGAAGCCATGCACCAGGAAGGAGAAGGTGTTGAAGACGAAGGCGATCTCGCCTTCCACCGCCGCATGGGCGGGCGAGGCCGCCAGGGCGAAGAGGGCCGCGAGGCCCGTGATGATGCGAAGCATGTCCCTGTCTCCCCGTCAAAGCGCTTCGGACCCGGCCTCGCCGGTGCGGATGCGCACCGCATGGCCGATGTCGCTTACGAAAATCTTGCCGTCGCCGATCCGCCCGGTATGGGCGGCCTTCTGGATCGCCTCCACGGCGGCCTCGCACTCGGCGTCGTCCACCGCGACCTCGATCTTCACTTTCGGCAGGAAGTTCACCGTGTATTCGGCGCCGCGATAGATTTCGGTCTGCCCCTTCTGGCGCCCGAATCCCTTGACCTCGGTTGCGGTCAGTCCCTGCATGCCGAGGTCCGTCAGCGCCTCGCGGACATCGTCCAGCTTGAACGGCTTGATGATTGCCGCAATCAGTTTCATCTCCTGCACCCCCTTGTTGGGCCATCCGTCGGTCGGACTTGAGGGGTGAGGAACAAGAACCGGGCCAAATCCGCAATCATTTGATTTTATGGAGAATCCTTCATGGGCGCCGGGAGTTCGGGCACTCATATGATGAAAATTACGGCATGATCCGAGCGGCTTGGCCGGTGTGGTCAAATTATAGGCAAATCAATGCCATCGCCGGTGCTCTACCCCAACCTCTCCGGCCGAGCGGCAGGGGTGCGGCCGACTACGGTCCTGCGTCGCACAACCCGGCGTCAGAGCGGCTCGCCGCGCACGAGACGGGGCGGGGCGCCGGCGACGCCCATGGCGTGGCGCATGAAGACGCGCTTGAGGCCCGGCAGCCGCCCGACGGCCGCGAGGCCCAGTTGCCGGGCGGCCTGCACGGGCGCAATGTCGTTCGAGAAGAGCCGGTTCAGCCCGTCCGTGATGCCCGCCAGCAACACGCTGTCGGCGCGTTGTCGGCGCTGGTACTCCGCCAGCACGGCCGGGCCGCCGATATCGAGGCCGAGCCGGAACGCATCGACGACGCATTCCGCGAGCGCCGCAACCCCGCGAATGCCGAGATTGAAGCCCTGCCCGGCGATGGGGTGGATACCGCAGGCCGCATCGCCTGCCAGCGCCAGCCGCTCGGCATGGAAGCGCTCCGCCAGCACCAGCCCGACCGGCCAGCACCAGCGCGGGCCGATGGGCCGGACGGCGCCCAGGAAATCGCCGAAGCGCCATTCGAGCTCCTGGAGGAAGCGCGCGTCGTCGAGCGCAAGCAGCGCGTCGGCAAGGCGGCTGCGCTCCGACCAGACGATGGAGGAGCGGTGCTCGCCCTCCGGGCCGTCGGTCATCGGCAGGATGGCGAACGGCCCGCCCGCGAGGAACCGCTCATGCGCGACATTGCCGTGCGGCTCCTCGTGGCCGACGGTCAACACCAGCGCCTTCTGCCCGTAGGCCCATGCCACGGTCCCGATGCCCGCTTCGCGGCGGAGCGGCGAGCCGCGCCCGTCGGCGGCAACGATGAGCGGCGCCTCCAGCACGCTGCCGCCGGTCAGGAACAGCCGGGCGAGGCCCCCGCCGCGCTCGCTCCTCCCAGCCTCGGCCGGCGCGAAGACGGCGATATTCGCCGTGGCTTCCAGAAGCGCCGCCGCGGCCGCGCGAATCAGCCGGTTCTCCACGATATAGCCGAACGGTTCGTCCC
>JAPOZD010000232.1 GCA_026706245.1 Alphaproteobacteria bacterium | reverse complement strand
GCCGGTAGAGGATGGCGAGGCCAGCTGCCGCCCGCGTGCGCAGGCGCGAGCGGAAGAACATTTCCTCCGGCGTCGCGCATGTGAATGCGACGTTCAACAACACGATGATCACCATCACCGATGTCCAGGGCAATGCGATCGCCTGGTCGTCGGCGGGCGGGCAGGGCTTCAAGGGTTCCCGCAAGTCCACCCCGTTCGCAGCCCAGATCGCCGCCGAGGACTGTGCCCGCAAGGCGCAGGAACACGGCGTAAAGACACTGGATGTCAATGTGCGCGGACCGGGCTCGGGGCGCGAATCCGCGTTGCGCGCACTTCAGGCGGCCGGCTTCACGATCACGTCGATTCGCGACGTGACGCCGATACCGCATAACGGCTGCCGTCCGCCGAAGCGTCGGCGCGTTTGACCGCAGCACCCGATCGAAACCAGCGGGCCGGCTCTCCCGGCAGGGATTGAAACGAAACGATGTCCACATCGTTCACGCACAAGAATTGGCAGGACCTCATCAAGCCCGGCAAGCTCGACCTGCAGGCCGGGGGCGATCCGGGCCGGTCGGCCGTCATCTCGGCCGAGCCGCTCGAGCGCGGCTTCGGCATCACGCTTGGCAATGCGCTCCGGCGGATCATGCTGTCCTCGTTGCAGGGCGCGGCCGTGACACGGGTGCAGATCGACGGCGTGCTGCACGAATTCTCCTCGATTGCGGGCGTCCGCGAGGACGTCACCGACATCGTCCTCAACGTCAAGGGGCTGGCCCTGCGCAAGCATTCCGAAGGCCCGAGGCGGATGGTGCTGGACGCGACGGGACCGGGCGTGGTGACCGCCGGCCGCATCCAGGCGGGCTCCGACATCGAGATCATGGACCCCGACCATGTCATCTGCACGCTCGACCGGGGCGCCAGCCTGCGCATGGAAATGACGGTCGAGAACGGCAAGGGCTATGTCCAGGCGGCAGACAACCGGCCCGAGGACGCGCCCATCGGCATGATTCCGGTGGATGCCATATACAGCCCGGTCCGCCAGGTGTCGTACCGCATCGAACAGACCCGCGTCGGCCAGGCCACGGACTACGACAAGCTGCTGCTCGACGTGCAGACGGACGGCTCCGTCTCGCCGGAGGACGCCGTCGCCTTCGCCGCGCGCATCCTTCAGGACCAGCTGCAGCTGTTCGTGAATTTCGAAGACCTCCAGCAGTCGCAGCCGGAGGGCCGGGCCGTCGATCTGCCGTTCAACCCGCATTTGCTGCGCAAGGTCGAAGAGCTGGAGCTGTCGGTCCGCTCGGCGAACTGCCTGAAGAACGACAACATCATCTATATCGGCGACCTGGTGCAGAAGACCGAGAACGAAATGCTCCGCACGCCGAATTTCGGCAGGAAGTCGCTGAACGAGATCAAGGCGCTGCTGAAGCAGATGGAGCTGGACCTCGGCATGGAAGTGCCGAACTGGCCGCCGGACAATATCGAAGAGCTGGCCAAGCGGCTCGACGAGCCGTTCTGAGCGGGAGGGGGCAAGCGATGCGCCATCGCAAACAGGGCCGGCGGCTCAACCGGAGTTGGGCCCACCGCAAGGCGATGTTCTCCAACATGGCGAATGCGCTCATCAAGCATGAGCAGATCCGCACCACCCTGCCGAAGGCCAAGGAGCTGCGCCCCGTAGTGGAAAGGCTGGTCACGCTCGCCAAACGGGGCGACCTTCATGCGCGCCGGCAGGCCTTCGCCCGGCTCCGGGACGACGCCATGGTCGCAAAGCTGTTCTCGACCCTGCGGGAGCGCTATGCAGACCGCCCCGGCGGCTATACGCGCGTGCTCAAGGCCGGTTTCCGGAAGGGCGACATGGCGCCGATGGCGCTGATCGAATTCGTGGACCGGGACGTCGCCGCCAGGGGCCAGGATAGCGGTCCGACGCAGGAGCGCGAGGACGCCGCCCTGGACGACGCCGCATAGCGCCCGGCCGGGCTGCGGCACCGCCGTCCGGCCTCCCATGCGCTCGCAATACACCCGCGGCCTTGCGCTGACATTTGCCGGCGTCCTCGCCGTCACGCCCGACACATTGCTGGTGCGTCTGGTCGATGCCGACCCCTGGACCATGGTGTTCTGGCGCGGGCTCGGCATTGCGGGTGGCCTCACCGCGATCGTCTGGGCGGTGGAAGGACGGGAAGGTGTGCGCAACATCCTCCGATTCGGGCCGCGCCGGTTGCTGGGCGCCGCGCTGCTGGTTGTGGTCAGCAATTGCTTCATCTGGGCGCTGGCGCTCACCGCCGCCGCGAATGTGCTAGTCGTGCTCGCCGGCTCGCCGCTGGCCGCAGCGCTTATCGGGCGGCTCTTTCTCGGCGAACCCGTGCCGTTCCGCACCTGGGTCGCGGCGTTTGCAGTGGCCGGCGGCGTCGCAGTCATTTTTGCGGACGACCTGGAGGGCGGCCGGTTCGCCGGCAATCTCTGCGCCGCCGTCGCGACCGTCGGGCTTGCCGCCTATTTCGTGCTGCTGCGCTCGATCCGGGCCTCAAGCACGCTTCCGGTTCCGATCTGGGGCAATCTTGCGGCGGCGATGCTCGCGCTGCCATTTGCCTCGCCCTTCTCGGTTTCGGAAACGGGGGCGCTCTGGCTGGTCCTGGCGGCAGGCCTGATGCTGCCGGTGGGGATCGGCCTCATCAGCACGGGTCCGCGCTACATTCCGGCGGCGGAAGTGGGGCTGCTGCTGTTGCTCGAAACCCTGCTCGGGCCGCTCTGGGTGTGGCTCGGCACGGGCGAAACGCCGACGCCTGCGGTGCTGGCGGCGGGGGCGGTGATCGTTGCGGCGCTCGCCATGAACTCGGCTCTTGGGCTACGCTCCGCCGCCCGCAGGGAGATGCCGCCATGACCCGCCCCGCCATGATCGTCGCCGCCCAGCCGGAGGCTGCCGAGGCCGGCGCCCGCGTGCTGCAGCGCGGCGGCAATGCCGTGGATGCGGCCATCGCCGCCGCGCTCGTGCAGGGCGTGGTCGATCCGCAGATGTGCGGCATAGCCGGCTTCGGCTCCTGTCATCTCTTCCTGCCGTCCCGGGGCGTTCATTGCTGCATTGACTTTCACGGAAAGACGCCGCTCGCCGCGCATCCGGCGATGTGGGAAGACCTGCTCGAAGGCGAGACGCGGGACGGCTTCGGCTTCATCCTGAAGGGCCGCGTCAACGATCTCGGCTACCAGTCGATCACCACGCCGGGCGCACTCAAGGCCTATTTCGAGGCCGCGACGGAGTTCGGAAGCTGGGACTGGGCGGATATCTGCGCCCCTGCCGTGGCCCGGGCCCGCGAGGGCTTCGTCGTGCGTCCGCATGTCGATTTCTGGTGGCGGCAGACGGAGCAGCTCGGCCGCACCGCCAACCGGGAGCGCAATGCCTTCTCGGCCACGGGCCGGGCCGTCTATTTCCACGAGGACGGACGCCCGAAGGGCACGGGCGACCGGGTCGTCAACCCGGACCTCGCGCAGACGCTGGAGCGCGTGGCCAGGAGCGGCTCGGATATCTTCTATACCGGCGAGATCGCCGAGGAGATCGACGCCGACATGCGCGCCAATGGCGGGCTGATGACGGCCGCCGATCTCGCCGCCTACCGCACGATCCGCATGGAGCCCATCTGGGCGGATTACCGGGGCCGGCGCGTCGCCTCCAACCGCCCGCCCGGCGGCGGCGTGCAGGTGTTGCAGATTCTGAACCAGCTCGAGCATTTCGACCTGGCCGCCATCGGGCACAACAGCACGGAATATCTGCGCGTGGTCAGCGAGGCGATGAAACGGGCGACGCGCGACAAGGACGCCCATGTCGGCGACCCGGCCTTCTACGACGTGCCGCTGGACTGGCTGCTTTCCGGGGACTACGGCGCGGAACTCGCGGGCGAGATCGGGCGCGGCGAACAGGCGTCGGTGGCCCGGATTGCGCCGGAGCCGCCGGACACCACTCATGTCGTGGTCGCGGACCGCGACGGCGGCATCGTCACCATGACCCACTCGCTCGGCATGCCGTCGGGCGTCATCACGCCGGGGCTGGGCTTCATGTATAACGGCTGCATGGCAGTGTTCGATCCGCGCCCCGGCCGGGCGGGGTCGATCGCGGCCGGCAAGAGCCGGTTCTCCTCGCTCTGTCCGACAATCGTCTTCGAGGACGACCGGCCCCGCCTAGCGCTCGGCGCGCCGGGCGGCACGCAGATCGCGATGGGCGTGACGCAGGCGATCCTGAATGTGCTTGACCACGGCATGACCATGACCGAGGCGGTGTCGGCGCCGCGCTTCTCCTCGACCTCGAACGCCATCGACATCTCGAACCGCATTCCGGGCTATGTCGTCGAGCCTCTGGAGCGGATGGGCTATGAGATCGTCCGCAGCCCGCTCACCTTCGGCTTCGCGGCCGTCCACGGCATAAGGCTGCTGGCCGACGGCAGCCTGGATGGCGGGGCCGATCCGGGCCATGACGGCGTGGCGCTGCAGGTCTGACCCAGACGCCCTATACTGGCGTTGCGGCGGGACCTGCAGGAGAGGAGGGCGCCATGTGCGGCATCGTCGGGCTTTATCTGAAGAACCCCGCCCTGCGCCCGCATCTGGGCCGCCTGTTCGCGCCGATGATGGGCGAGATGACCGAACGCGGCCCGGACAGCGCCGGTTTCGCGGTCTATCGCGAGGACGGCGGGAGAGAACGGGCCAAGGTCACCATTTGCTCTTCCGCCCCCGGCTATGACTGGACCGGGCTTGCGGAGCGGGCCGGGCGCGAGCTCGGCGTCGAGGCGGCGGTCGAGCCGGCGTCGAACCATGCCGTTCTGAGCGCCGCCACCGACTCCGCGACGCTCCGGGACTGGGTCGAGGCGGGGCATCCCGAACTCAGCGTCACGAGCTCCGGCGCGGCGCTCGAAATCTACAAGGATGTGGGTCTGCCGGCGGATGTTCTCGACCGCTTCGGGGTGAGCCAGATGGCGGGCTCGCACATGATCGGCCACACCCGCATGGCGACCGAGAGCGCCGTGACGACCGAGGGCGCCCACCCCTTCAATACCGGCGACGACCTCTGCCTCGTCCATAACGGCTCGCTCTCCAACCACCACCGCCTGCGCGACTGGCTCCGGGACCGGCAGGGCGTAAGGTTCCGGACGGACAACGACACCGAGGTCGCCGCCGGATATCTGACCTGGCGGATCGGCGAGGGCGCCAGCATCGCCGAGGCGCTGGAGGCCGGCATCCGGGACCTGGACGGCTTCTACACCTTCGCCGTCGGCACGAGGGACGGATTTTCCGTGCTGCGCGACCCGATTGCCTGCAAGCCCGCCGTGATGGCGGAGAACGACGACTGGGTGGCGATG
>JAPOZD010000251.1:432-5320 GCA_026706245.1 Alphaproteobacteria bacterium | reverse complement strand
CGCCGTCCCGCGGTCCTTGTGGTCGATCGCGAGCAGGATCGGGATACAGTCGGCAAGGCCCAGCGGCAGGATGAGGAAGAAGGCCCAGCGCCAGTCCAGCCACTCGCCGACGATGCCGCCGAAGGTCGGCCCGAGGATCGGCCCGAAAACGCCGCCGACCCCCCACATCATGACGACGAAGGGTTGCTGCTCGCGGTTGAAGCTGCCGAGCAGGATTGCCTGCCCGAGCGGGAAGATCGGGGCTCCGAAGGCGCCCTGGACGACGCGGATCGCGATCAGGTCTCCAGCGATGTGGCGAAACCGCAAAGCACGGAGGCGCCGGTGAAGCCCAGTTTTCCGGCAAGCCAGCCGGTCAACGGCGTGGCGGCGGCGGCGGCGACGAGATTGAGGGTGAGGACCCAGGAAATCTGGTCCTGCGTCGCCGAGAGCGCGCCCTTCATCTGCGGCAAAATGACGGTGACGCTGGTGAGCGTGATGCCGAAAAGCAGGGTGACCGACTGCACCGTCACGACGATCAGCCACTGCCGACCGGTGATCCGCGCGGGTGAGTCCGCGTTCACAAACGGTGGCTTTCTCGTGCGAAGCCCGCAAATGCGAGCGCCGCCGCGACAAGCAGGCCGGAAGCGAGATAGAGCGCCATGCGGTCGCCGCCGGCATCCACCACAAGGCCGAGCAGGACGGGTCCCAGCACATAGCCTGCATCCCCCAGCATGCGGTAGCTGCTCATGGCGGCGGCGTTCATGCCGGGGGGCGCGTTGTCCGCCGCATAGGCTGCCGGAGCCGCGCCGCCGACCGAGGTGGCGACGCTCCAGAGCGCGCAGGCCGAGGCGAACCAGAAATAGGAGGGCGCCAGCGCGAACAGCAGCATCGCCCCGCCGGAAATCGCGGTTGCGGGCACGATCACGTTCTTGCGCCCGAACCGGTCCGCGACCATGCCCGCCGGCCAGGCGGCGAGCAGGCCGAGAACGCTGCCGAGCGCGATGCCGAACCCGATCTCGACAGTGCCGAGGCCGAGGCTGGAGGCGCCCAGGAGCGGCACGATGGTGAACAGCCCGCCGGTCCGCGAAAAGGCATTGATGAAGCCCACCCAGCTCACGAGCAGAAAGGCGCGGTTGGAGAAGACAAGCCGCAACTGCCGCAGGAAGTCCGGGGCCGGGCCCTGTCCGGTAGCCTGTCCGTTGCCTGCCATGTCGCGGGTTTCGCCGACCGCGAACCAGGCGATGGCCCCGGCCAGGAGGCTGGCGAGCCCGCAGGCGACGAAGGGCGCTTCCAGGCCCCAGTTCTCCGCCAGCCACCCGCCGGGAAAGGGTCCGATGCCGACGGCGAAGATGAACGTGCCCTGGTAGATGCCGATGGCGCGCCCGCGCCATTCGGGCCGGGTGATGTCGGCAAGCACGACATGGCCGGTCGTAATGACCGCGCCCGCGCCTGCGCCTGCGATGAAGCGCGCCGCCACGAACTCGGGGAAGTCGGCCGCCCAGGCGCACCAGAGATTGCCGGTCGTCGAAAGCAGGCCGCCGAGCGCCAGCGCCGTGCGGCGCCCGAGCATGTCGGACAGCCGCCCGATGGGCATGGCGATGAGGAAGCGCGCAAGGCCGTATATGGCGACGGCCATGCCGACGGCGGACGCGGTGACGCCGAACGCCTGCGCGTAGAGCGGCAGCACCGGCACGATGGCCCCGAAGCCGAGCTGGTTGACGCCGATCAGCACGCACATCCAGAACAGGCAGCGTCGCTCGGCTGGTGAAGGTCGCGGCATGGCAGGGATTGTAGCGGCGGAAATGCGTATTCCGCGCGGGGCTCCAGGTCAGAGGAGTCCGGCGGTTTCCGCCCGCAGCGTCACGATGGCCCTCATGGCGTCGATCAGCGGCGTCGGCACGCCCTCCGCCCGGCCGATCTCGCTGACGCAAGTGAGCAATGCCGCAATCTCGGGCGGCTTCTCGTTCTCGAAGTCCTGGAGCATGGAGGTCTTGAAGGCGCCGAGGCTGCGTCCGAGCTCGACGCGGGCTTCGAGCGAGATCACGGGCTCGATGCCGATGGCGCGGCCGACGGCCGTCGTCTCCGCCATCAGCGCCATGGCGGCGTCCAGCGTGCCGTCGGGCGAGAGAATCCGGTCGAGCGTAGCCCCCGTGACCGCGCTGATCGGGTTGCCCGAGAGGTTGCCGAGCAGCTTGCTCCAGACTTCCGCGCGGATGTCGTCGGAGCGCTGCACCTGGAACCCGCCGGCCTCGAAGGCGGCCGCGAGGCGGGAGAGGTCCATTGCGCCGGGGCTGCCGAGGATCACCCGGTCGCCGGGGCCGGCGTCGATATGGCCGGGCTCCGGCACGGTTGCCCAGAGATGCAGCACGGCCCCGACCGCCTGGCGCGAAGGGAGCGCGGCCTCGATCTCGCCCTTCGGATCCAGGCACGCGATCCGCCGGCCGCCAAGGCCGTGGAAGAACCACCAGGACAGGCCGTTCATGGCGGTGACGATGGCGGTTTCGGGGCCGATCATCGGCGTCAGCGACGGCGCAAGCCCCGCAAGGGCCGGTTCCTTGACGGCGATGATGACCGCGTCCTGGACGCCGAGCGCCGCGGGATTGTCATCGACGGCGATCCGCGCCTCGTGCCTCTCGCCCTTGAAGTCGAGGATCAGGCCGCGCGACCGGACCGCCTCCAGGGTTGCACCGCGGGCGAGGCCGGACACCTCCGCGCCGCCGCGCGCGAGCAGGGCGGCGATCATGCCGCCCATGGCGCCTAGTCCGGCAACGGCGATTTTCATGCGTGCGTCAGACAACGGCGGCGCCGCCGCAGACATTGATGACCTGCCCGGTGACATAGGACGCCGCCCGGCTGGCCAGGAAGACGGCGACCGAGCCGATTTCGTCGGGATCGCCGATGCGCCTCAGCGGCAGCGCGTTGTTGACGCCCTCCAGCCGCACCGGGTCCGTCCACAGCGCCTTGGCGAAATCGGTCTTGATGAGGCCCGGCGCGATGGCGTTGGCGCGGATATTCTGCGGGCCGTATTCCACGGCGATGTTCCGCGCGATCTGGTGTTCGGCGACCTTGGAGATTGCATAGGCGCCGAGCGTGGTGTTGCCCTTCAGGCCTGCAATCGAGGCGATGATGATGATCGATCCGCTGCCGGCGGCTTCCATATGGGGCAGGGCGAGCATGCACAGCCAGTGGGTGGAGCGGATATTCGTCTCCATGATCTTGTCGAACGCCGAATCCGGGATCCCCGCTATCGGCCCGTAATAGGGGTTGGCGGCCGCATTGGGCACCGCGATGGTGAGCTTGCCCCAGCGGTCCACCGCGCAATCGACCAGCTTCTGCAGTTGGTCTTTGTGGCCGACATGGGCCGGGCAGGAAACCGCTTCCGCCCCGTTTCGCGCCCACTTTTCGTTGATTTCGGCGGTTACTGCATCGCAAATCTCCGCCTTGCGCGAGGAGACCACGACATGCGCGCCGGCCTCCGCCATGCGGCAGGCGATTGCCTTGCCGATGCCCTTGGTGGAGCCCGTGACGACGGCGACCTCGCCCGAGAGATCGAACAGCGAATCGGAGTGCGACATGGAAATGCGTCCGTTTCCTCGTTAAATTTTGCCAGCGGGCCGGTTATGGCTTGTCGAAGCCCGCGACACAACCGGTCAGGTCCTTGCACGCTTATTTCCGCTTTATCGCCGCGAACGCGCCGTTCCTCGGGTTCGGAGTCCTGCTGGCCTGTTTCTCGAGCTTCGGGCAGACCTTCTATATCGGGCTGTTCGGCGCCTCGATCCGGGCCGAATTCGCGCTCGACCATGCCGGGTTCGGCTCGCTCTACATGGCGGGCACGCTCGTCAGCGGGTTCGCCTTCGCCTTTGCCGGGCGCGCGATCGACCGCATTGCGCTTCGCCGCTACGCCGCCGTCGCCCTTGCGGGCCTGGCGGCCGCCTGCGCCGTCATGGCAAGCGCGGCAAGCGTGATTTTGCTGACGGCCGCGCTTTGCGGGCTGCGCTTTTTCGGGCAGGGCCTCGTTACCCATACCGCCCATACCGCAACCGCTCGCCATTTCGACCGGGACCGGGGCAAGGCGCTCAGCGTCGTCATGCTCGGCCACCCGCTGGGCGAGGCCCTGCTGCCGCCCATCGCGGTCGCAGCGGCGGCCTGGCTCGGCTGGCGCGAGGTCTGGTGGGCCGCCTCGGCCCTGCTCGTCATCGCCATCCTGCCGTCGGCGATGCTGCTGTTGCCCCGGATGCCGGCGCCGGCCCGGCCTGCTGCGGCGCGCGTCGGCGCCTGGAGCATGCTGTTCCGCGACCGGCGTTTCCTTCTGACCCTGCCGGCGGTGCTGGTGCCCGCGTTCGTTTCCACCGGCTTTGCCTTCCATATCGTGCCGCTCGCCGGAGAGCAGGGATGGAGCATGAAGCTCGTCGCCGCCGCCTTCACCGCTTTCGCCGTTGCCAAGATCGCAATGTCGCTTGCCATCGGGCCTGCGATCGACAGGTTCAGCGCGCGCGCCCTGCTACCGGCCTTGTTGCTGCCGCTCATGGCGGCCTGCCTCGCTCTCTCGGCGGGCAAGGCCGTGTGGATCGCCTTCCTCTTCATGGCGCTGCTCGGCATTTCGGGCGGTCTGACGCAAACCCTGCTGGGCGCGATCTGGGCGGAGGTTTACGGCGTGGCGCAGTTAGGCGCGATCCGTTCGGTCTATTTCGTCCTGATGGTGTTTTCGAGCGCGCTTGCCCCGGCCGCCTTCGGCCGCGCGATGGACGCCGGTGCCGGGCTCGCCGACATCGGCCTCGCCTGCGCCGCCGTCATGGCCGGGGCCAAGCTGCTGTTGCTCGCCGGCGGCCTCAACCGCCGGTGAGCGCGTCGAGCACCGCTTGGGCGTGGCCCTTGACGCGCACCTTGCGCCAGATGCGCGCCAGCCGGC
>JAPOZD010000251.1:0-422 GCA_026706245.1 Alphaproteobacteria bacterium | reverse complement strand
CCTTCCTCGTCGATCAGGAAGGTCGAGCGCTCGATGCCCATATAGGTGCGGCCGTACATCCGCTTCTCGACCCACACGCCATAGGCTTCCGCCATGGCGTTGTCTTCGTCCGAGCCGAGGGAGAAGGGCAGACCGTGTTTCGCCTTGAAGCGGTCATGCTTTGCCGGCGTGTCGGGGGATATGCCGAGAATGACGGCGCCGGCCCGGTCGAACTCCTCCGATGCGTCCCGGAAGGCCTGCGCCTCGGTCGTGCAGCCGGGGGTGTCGTCGCGGGGATAGAAGTAGAGCACGACCTCGCGCCCGCGATAATCTCCGAGAGCGACAGTGCTCCCGCTATCGGCGGGCAATTGGAAATCCGGAGCGAGGTCGCCTTCGTTCAAACTCATAGCGTTCCACCCTTCCTCTGACGTCCCTTCCGTCAT
>JAPOZD010000178.1 GCA_026706245.1 Alphaproteobacteria bacterium | reverse complement strand
GGCATATTGCGCGCCGGCTTGGGAGGGGATTCGAGCATGGCGCAGATGGCGGAGGCGGGCACAACAGCCGGGGAAAACCGGACGATCGCGCTGATCGGCGCCGGGCATTTCCTGAGCCATTTCTACGCGCTCACCCTGCCGCCGCTGTTCCTGTTCTTCCGGGAAGAGTTCAGCGTCAGCTATGCGCTGCTGGGCGCGCTGGTGACAGGCTATGCGATGGTGGGCGGCGTGCTCCAGGCGCCGGTCGGGCTGGCGGTCGACCGCTGGGGCGCCAAGCCGGTGCTGCTGGCGGGACTTGCGCTCAACGCCGCCGCCATTGCCGCTATCGGGCTTGTTTCCAGCTATTGGGCGCTGGCGCTGTTAGCCGTGGCGGCCGGCATCGGCAACAGCGTCTTCCATCCGGCCGACTATGCGGTGCTGGCGGCGCGCATTCGCGAACGGCGGCTGCCGCGCGCTTACAGCCTCCACACCTTCCTCGGTTTCTTCGGCACCGCGGTGGCGCCGCTGACGATGGCGACGCTGGCGGCGCTGATGGGTTGGCGACACGCCGTCATGCTGGCCGGCGCGGCGGGCATCGCGACCGTGCTGGCGATGGCGGTGAGCGGCGGCGCCGTCGGCTCCCCGCCGCGCACCGGGGACGCGGCGGCGGACGCCGCGCCCGCGCGGTGGCTCTCCCTGCCGATCCTGCTGTTCTTCGGCTTCTTCGCGGCCTACGGCCTGGCGAGCGGCGGCATCATGTCCTTCACCGTCATCGGCCTCGGCAAGCTCTACGGCCTCGACCCGGCATCCGCCGGCGCGGTGCTGACGACGGCGCTGCTGGCGCTCGCCTTCGGCATACTGGCCGGCGGCGAACTGCCGGACCGCGAACGATGGCAGGTGTATGTCACGGGCGCGGCGCTGGTCGGCGGCGGGGCGCTGACGGCGCTTGCCGGCTTCGCCGATATCGGCGTTGTCGGCCTCGCCGCGCTGCTGGGGGTTGCCGGGTTCGCAATGGGCGTCGTGCTACCGGCGCGCGACCTGATCCTCCGGCGGATCACGCCGCCCGGCAGCACCGGCCGGGTGATCGGCTTCGTATTTGTCGGGCTGTCCGTCGGCGGCGGGCTGGCGCCGCTGCTGTTCGGCTGGACGATGGACCGCGAGTGGCCGGCGCTGCTGTTCCTCGGCTGCGGGGCCTTCCTCGTGCTCGCCTTCCTCTGCTCCTTCGGCGCGGTCCTCGCCGCAAGGCGCATGCCGCGCTGAGGCCGGCTCCCGGGCCGGCTAACCCCCCGCATCCTCAAGCATCATGTGGGCCGCCTTTTCGGCGATCATCATGGTGGGGGCGTGCGTGTTGCCGTTGGTGAGCGTCGGCATGACCGAGGCGTCGGCCACCCGCAGGCCCGCCACGCCATGCACGCAGAGGCGCGGATCGACCACCGCCATCGGGTCCGCGCCCATCCTGCAGGTGCCGACCGGGTGGTAGATCGCAAATCCCGCCTCGCGCGCGAAGTCCAGCCATTCCCCGTCGCTCTGCACCGCCGCCCCCGGCAACTCCTCGAAGGCGACATGGCGGCTCATAGCCTCGGTCTCCATCAGCGCGCGGGCGATCTTCATGCCGCCCACCAGAGCCTGGCGGTCGAACTCCGCGGAAAGATAATGGCCCCTGATCGCCGGCTGCTCGTCTGCGCGGGCTGAACGGATATGGATCGACCCGACGCTTTCCGGCCGCGTCTGGTAGGTGCCGATGGTCATGCCCGGCGTCCGCGCCAACTCCTTGGTCCGGGGGTCCTCGTAACTCGCCGGGACGATGTGGTACTGGACGTCGGGCGTGGCGAGGTCGTCCCGCGTCCGCACGAAGCCGGCGACCACACCGGGGGTCATCGTCAGCAGGCCCCGCCGCGTGAACGCATAGCGCAGCACTTCGCCGGCGAAGGACAGTCCGCGCGACTTCTCGTTGAAGGTGACAGGGCGAGCGATCCGCCAGGATTTTCGCACCATGTAGTGGTCGCGGTAGTTCTCGCCCACGCCCGGCAGCGCCGCCCGCACCTCGATGCCCTGAGCCTGCAGCACCTCGGGGGCGCCGATGCCTGAGAGCTCCAGCAGCTGCGGCGATTGCACGGCGCCGGCCGAAAGGGCGATGCCGCGCCCGGCCGCCGCCCGCTCCAGCCGGCCGCCCCGCCGGTATTCGACCGCGACGGCGCGGCCGTCCTCGATGACCACGCGCTCGACCAACGCATGGGTGCGCAACTCGATATTCGGGCGCTTCAACGCGGGCTTGAGGAAGGCCCGGAAGGCGCTGTGCCGGAGCCCGGCCTTCTGGCAGACCTGGTAGTAGGCGAAGCCGTCCTGTGAGGCGCCGTTATAGTCGGGGTTGCGGGGATAGCCGAGCTCTTCGCCGGCGCGGATGACATCGTCTGTGAGATCGAAGCGGTCGCGCATATCGGAGACCCGAAGCTCTCCGGAGGTGCCGCGAAAGGCCGGGTCGCCGCCGTCGCGCCGCTCGGACTTCCTGAAGAAGGGCAGCACCTCCTCCCAGGACCAGCCGCGATTGCCCATCTGCGCCCAGTCGTCGAAATCGCGGGCATTGCCGCGCACATAGAGCATCCCGTTGATCGAGGAGGAGCCGCCCACGACCTTGCCGCGTGGCAGCGGCATGACCCGGTTGCGCGTGTAGTCCTCGGGGTCGATCTCGAATCGCCAGTTCACGCTGTCGCCGTTGAGGGTCTTCGTGTAGCCGGCGGGAATGTGGATGAACGGGTTGCGGTCCATCCCGCCCGCCTCCAGCACCAGCACCCGGTCGCCAGCCCGCTCGGAAAGCCGCGCGGCCAGCACGGAGCCGGCCGAGCCGGTGCCGACGACGATCCAGTCGAAGCTGCCGGCGTCCTCTGCGCCGCCGTTCACAGGTCCACCGATTCCTTCACGCGGCGCATCGCGTCGATGTGGGCGTCGGCGCCCTGGAGTCCTGCATCCATCGTATTCACCGTCAGGTGGGTCGCGTCGATGCTTCGCCAGAAGTCGATATCGGCCTGCCAGGACTCCGGCCCGACGACGGCGCCCCGCTTGGCGTAGCGCAGCCAGGACTCGATGCCGATATCGGCCGGGTTCCGCCCGGCGGCCCGCGCATAGCCCCTGAGCCGCTCGACGCGCGCGGCCGTCTTGTCGGAAGGCGTGACCAGCGGGAACCAGCCGTCGCCGATCCGCCCGATACGCTCGATGGTTGCCTCCGCATGACCGCCGATCCAGATCGGGATCGGGCGCTGCACGGGCAGCGGGTTGATGCCGGCGTCCCGGAACTCGTGCCAGCGGCCCTCGAAGGTCACCAGCTCCTCGGTCCAGAGCCGGCGCATGAGCGCGATCTGCTCCTCCGAACGCTTGCCGCGATTGGTGAAGTCCTCGTTCAGCGCCTGGTATTCGACCTGGTTCCAGCCGACGCCGATGCCGAGCCGGAGCCGCCCGCCGGAGAGGATATCGACCTCCGCCGCCTGCTTGGCGACCAGCGCCGTCTGGCGCTGCGGCAGGATGAGGATGCCGGTGACCAACTCGATCCGCTCGGTCAGCGCCGCAAGCCAGCCGAACAGCACCATCGGCTCGTGGAACATCGACTTGTGGGTATAGGGGCCGGTCAGCACATGCGCCGCCGGGTCGGCCCCCAGCACGTGGTCGAAGGCCAGCAGATGCGCGTAGCCCAGCTCCTCCGCCGCCTGCGCGAAATCGCGGCAGGCGGCCGGGTCGGCCCCGATCTCCGTCTGCGGAAAGACGACCCCGAGCTTCATGTCAGGAACTCCCCGGCGGCGCGCATCTCGTCCAGGTCGCCTTCCCAGCCCGACCCGCGCATCCGCCGCGCTTCATCGAGGCTTAGGGGTTCCGCGGTGTCCGCGTCGCATTTCGCACCGGAACGGCAACGACTCATCGCTTCGGCGCGAGCACGGTCGTCCATGTCTTTTGCGGTGTGTGTCATGGGCCAGGACCATAGGTCGAATGCTGCGAAAGCCAAACCCGCTCAATAGCCCGGCGGGGGCTGGAAGCCGCCGAAATGGCGTTCGATCAGGCGGGCGGTGTGGATGCAGGCCCGGTCGCCGAGATAGGGGCCGACGATCTGCACGCCGCCGGGCAGGCCGTCGCGTGCGATGCCCGCCGGGGCCACCGCGCCCGGCAGGTAGCACACGCCGTTGAAGCCCGCCCAGAACAGCTGGTCGGTCGTCGCCACCTCGCGATTGTTCACCCGGACCGTGCGCTGGTAGCGCTCGCCCTCATGGTCGTGCGGAAAGGCGGTGGAGGCCGCGACGGGGCAGAGCAGCACATCCCAGTCCCGGAAGAAGCGGTGCCAGGCCCAGCGGAAATGCTCGCGCTGCTCCCGGAGCGCCAGCCACTCCCGGTGCCGCATGGTGTTGCCGCGCGCCATGCGGGCGTAGTAGCTCGGGTCGTCTGCGCCGAGCCGCTCTACGGCTTCCTCATGCTCGCGCAGCACGGCTTCCGGCTGGCGGGCGCTGGTGGCCGCGCGCAGCAGCAGGATGTAGTTCTCGTGGAGCGCCGCCATGTCGATCTCGGGCCGGGCGGTGTCGCTCACCACCGCACCGGCGGCGGCAATGCGGTCCACGAGCTCCTGTAACAGGTCGCCATAGACCGAATCGATCTCGGACGGCCCGGAGTCCAGCATGACGGCGACGCGCAGGCCCTCGAAGCCGGGTACGCGCGGGCCCGGCAGGTCGAGCCGGTAGCCGGCTACCTCCATCTCGTCGGGACCCGCCATGGCGTCGAGCGCGGCTTCCAGGTCGTCCGCCGAACGCGCCAGCGGCCCGACCACGGAGATGTCCGACTGCGAGAGTACGCCCGGCAGCGCCTGGCCGCGGGGCGGACAAATGCCCCAGCTCGGCTTGTGGCCGAACACGCCGCAATAATGCGCCGGATTGCGGATCGAGGCGCCGATGTCGCTGCCGGCCTCGATGCCCGTCATGCCGGCTGCGAGCGCCGCGCCGGACCCGCCCGAGGAGCCGCCCGGCGTGCGGCCGAGGTCCCAGGGATTGTTGGTGACGCCGTAAATGTCGTTGTAGCTCTGCCAGTCGGCCAGCATGAGTGGCACATTGGTCTTGCCGAACAGGTTGACGCCGGCCGCCTTCAACCGCGCGACCGAGACGCTGTCCGTCTCCGCGATATTGTCCCGGAACTCGGGGTCGCCCCATGTCGTCGGCGAGCCCGCCAGATCGTAGCTCTCCTTGATCGTCATCGGCACGCCGTGGAGCGGCGGCAGGTCTCTGCCGCTCAAGGTCAGGCTGTCGGCGGCCCGCGCCGTCTCGCGCGCCGTGTCGCGATCCTGCCAGATGATCGCGTTTAGCGCCGGATTATGTGTATCGACGCGCTCGAAATAGAGGTCGAGCAACTCCTCCGCCCCGATCTCCCG
>JAPOZD010000300.1 GCA_026706245.1 Alphaproteobacteria bacterium | reverse complement strand
GCTCGCGCGATGGATGCACCGAGATGATCGCGTCGCAGAAGTGGGACAGGCGCGCGTACAAATCGGCGTAGTCATATTCTGATTGGACTGGCGGCGGGCTGCTGCGCCGTGCTGTTCCGGGAGGTGCTCGCGCTTTTCCAGTCGCTCTTCCTCGGCACGGGCGCGGAGCACCTGGTCGATTTCATTGCCGGCCTGCCGACCTGGCAGGTGGTGCTGGCGCCCACGGTCGGCGGCCTGGCGGTCGGCATCTATCTCCGGGTCTTTCTGAACGGCCGCCCCACGGGCGTGGCGCAGGTCATGGAAGCGAGCGCCGCTGGCGGACGCATGGAATTGGCGCCGGCGCTGCACGGGGCCCTCGCCAACGCGCTGACGCTCGGCTGCGGCGGGTCAGCGGGAAGGGAAGGACCGGTGGTGCATCTGGGCGCAGCCGTGGCCTCCTGGCTGGCGCGGCGGTTTCACGACCGGCGGGGCGCGGCCCGGACCCTGCTCGCCTGCGGCGTAGCCGGGGCAGTGGCGGCCTCGTTCAACGCGCCCTTCGCGGGTATTTTCTTTGCCCAGGAGGTGGTGATCGGCCGCTACGCATTCGGCGCGCTCGTGCCGGTTGCCGTGTCCTCGGTGGTCGCCACCCTCATCTCGCATGCTGTGTACGGGGCCTATCCGGCCTTCATCGTGCCCGAATTCAGCCTGGGCTCCTGGCTGGAATTCCCGGCGTTCGTGCTGCTGGGCGGCTTGACGGCTGTGACGGCTGTGATCTTCATCCGGTCGATCCGTATCACGGCGCAACTGGCGGAAGCCTCGACCGTGCCGGCCTGGATGCGCCCCGCGCTCGCGGGCCTCGCGGTCGGGCTGATCGCCGTGGTGTTCCCGCAGGTGCTGGGCGTGGGATACGGCGCGACCGACGACGCGCTGAAGGCGGAATACGGCCTCTGGCTGCTGATCGGGCTGATCGTAGCCAAGACCGCGGCGACATCGCTCACCATAGGCGGCGGGTTCGGCGGCGGCGTTTTCAGCCCGTCGCTGTTCCTGGGCGCCATGCTGGGCGGCGCGTTCGGCACGGTCGCCGGCTCTGTCGCGCCGCATCTTTTCGCCGGCGTCGGCGCCTACGCCATGGTCGGCATGGGCGCGATGGCGGGGGCGGTTCTCGGTGCGCCGATCTCGACCATCCTCATCATGGTGGAGCTCACGGGCGACTACCAGCTCACCATGGCCGTCACCATCGCCACCGTGACGGCCGCCATGCTGACCCGGGCGCTGAACGGCGCCTCCTATTTCCGCACCGTGCTGGCGGAGAACGGCATCGACCTGGATGAGAGGCTCGAGACGGACGCCATGCGGCAGATGCGGGTGCGCGGCGTGATGAGCCGGTCCTTCTCCTCCGTGCCGCGCACCATGAAGATGCGGGAGTTGCGCGTGGCGCTGGCGACGGCTCCTTACGGAGAACTCTTTGTCGTGGACCCGTCGAACCGCCTGTTCGGCACGATCACGCTCGCGGATCTGGACGAAACGGCCTTCGACCCCGGGATCCAGGACCTGGTCTGCGCCGGCGACGCCGCAAGGCTCAATCCGCCCATGCTGACCGTGGAAGACGATCTCGAAAGCGCCTTCAACCTGATGGAGACACGGCACGAGGAGCATATTGCCGTGGTGGACAACCGGGTGGACCGGCACCTGGTAGGCTTCATCCACGAGCGCGATGTGATGCTTGCCTACAACCGCGCCCTGGTCGATATGCACCGCCGCGGGGGAACGGCTTACTGACTTCGGCTCATTCCTCGCCGTCGGGCGCGCGGCCGATATTGTGGCCGCGCAGGTCCCGCAGGTCGGGGGGCACGACACTGGCCGCGATGGAAGCGTCGAGAGCCTCGAAATCGCCGTAGCCGATCGTCTCATAAAGCTCCGCCCGGCTCTGCATCGAGTCCAGCAGGGCTTCTGTGCTGTCGGCGTCTGCCAGATGGGCATACATGTCGGCCATGGCCTTCGCTGCGATGCGCAGGGACGACACCGGCCAGATCACCACCTTGCAGCCCATCGCCTCGAACTGCGCGCCGGTGAAATAGGGCGTGCGGCCGAACTCCGTCATGTTCGCCATGAGCGGCGCGTCCACCGAGGATGAGAACCGCCGGAACATGGCCTCGCTGGTGAGCGCGTCCGCGAAAACGATGTCGGCGCCGGCTTCGATATAGAGCCGGGCGCGCTCGATGCCGCCCTCCAGGCCCTCCTGGGCGACGGCGTCCGTCCGCGCGATGATGCGCAGATGCGTCCTCGCCCGGTGCGCGGCCTCCACCTTGCGCGCCATGTCCTCGGGGCTCGCCAGCTGCTTGTCGTTCAGATGGCCGCACTTCTTCGGCAGCAGCTGGTCCTCGATCTGCACGGCGGCAGCGCCGGCGGCTTCCAGTTCGCGGACCGTGCGCATGACGTTCAGCACTTCGCCATAGCCGGTATCGGCGTCCACGATGAGCGGCAATTGCGTTGCGCGGTAGATGCTGCGGACGTGGTGGCAGAGTTCGTCCAGGCCGATCACGCCCAGGTCCGGCAGGCCCATCGAGGCCGTGACTGCCGCGCCCGAGACATAGAGGCATTCGAAGCTGGCCCGCTTCGCCAGCAGGCCGGCCATCGCATTGTGCGCGCCCGGCGCCCGCAGGATTCCGGGCCGGACCAACAGGGCGGCGAAACGCTCCCCGGCCGGCTGCTTGATCCACCGGTCATTGGTAAGCCAGGTCATCGAACCTCCTCCGTTGGCTGCCGTTGCAACCGGCGCTGTCAGTCGAGCCCTGCCGGGCTGCATTGTCTCTCGCTAGCACTGCATGACCCGCATATGGCCTTCGTTCCCGTAAGCGAGCAACTGGCGGTCGCGGGTCACCAGCGTATAGCCGAAAGCGCGTGCTGTAGCGGCCATAATTCGATCCACCGGATCGGCTGGCGGCGAGCCCGGAAGGTTGCATGACGCGATCAGTACCGCAGGCGGCATGTCTGCGAGATGTACTCCCGGCAAGTTGCAGAGACGGTGGAACCAGACCTCGGGGTCGAGCGAAAACGCCAGTCTGCCCTTGGATGTCAGCATGGCGACCTCCCATGCAGTCATGGGCGACACCAGGAGCCTGTCTTCGTAACCGTCTATTGCAGGCAGCACCGAGGCCGCAGGCTCCAGAAGCGGGTCGCCGCCGGCGATCCAGATCGCGGCACAACTGTCGAGCAGGAAAGCCGTCACTTCGGTTTACCGTCCGGCCTTCCATTCCGTATCGACCGGAGCGGTCAGGTCCGTTCCCGGCCGGACGGTCACCGTCCCCTTCAGGGCGCCGAATATGCGCGAGAAGACCGGGAAGATATTGTCACCGGCGGCCTCGGCAAATCCGCTGGCCGCAGCTTCGTCCGGCGGCCCGAAATCCGGGTTCGGAGGCGGGCCGGCGCCCAATTTCGCCAAGGGGTTCATCTGCTCGAACCTCCGGAACATCAGCCTGCGGCCCGGAATGTCCACATTTGCGGACTTGTAGCCCGCATCCAGCCAGGCATGGGTGATGACGCTGTTTGAAGGGTTGTTCGACCACCAGCCTCTGTGTTTGAAAGCCGATGCAGGGAGCTCGGCCCCGATAACCTCCTCGATTTCCGAGAAAGTCATGGATACGATCTCCTGTCCCGACTTGCGCAAATGGGCCTCCAACGGTTGATATTTGGTCATGCTGCCCTCCTTCCGAAAGGTAGTGCTTAACATAAAGTTACACATAACACTACCTATTGCAAGCGTGCTGCGTGCAATGCGGCAGACGACCGTACCGGGTTCCACCGCCCCGGTGTGAACTCAATCGTAGCTGCGCTGGTCGTCGATGACCTTGCCGTCGTTCGGCAGGGAGTCGGCGAATTCGATGCGGCCGCGCATCTTGCATTCGGCGCGGAAGCTCTCGGCGACGGTGTCGCGGAAGGCATCGTCCCGGGTGGGCGCTTCGACCATCAGGGTGGCGGTGTCGAGGTTGTTCTCGGAACCGACCACCAGTCTGAGCCGCGCAATCTCCGGGTGGCGGGCCAGCACGCGGTTCACTTGCTCCGGGCGGATGAACATGCCGCGCACCTTGGCCGTCTGGTCGGCCCGGCCCATCCAGCCCCTGATGCGGGTGTTGGTACGCCCGCAGGAGCTTTGTCCCGCATCGACGGCGGACATGTCGCCGGTCGCGAAACGGAAGAGCGGATAATCGTCGGTCAGGGTCGTCACCACGACCTCGCCGACCTCGCCGTCCGGCACCGGGTCTCCGGAGCCCGGCCGGACGATTTCGACGATCACGCCCTCGGCAAGGACCATGCCTTCCAGCGCCGGCGTCTCATAGGCGACCAGACCTACATCGGCCGTGCCGTAGTTCTGCATCACATTGACGCCCTTGCCCTGGATTTCCGTCCTGAGCGAAGGGAAGAGCGCGCCGCCGCCGACCAGCGCCTTGGCGAGCGAGGGCAGCGCCGTCCCCATCTCTTCGGCCTTGTCCAGCACGATCTTCAGGAAGTCGGGCGTGCCCATGACGCCGACGGCGCCGAAATGCCGGATCGCCTCAACCTGCTGTTCGGTCTGGCCGACGCCGCCGGGAAAGACGGTGCAGCCGAGCGCCTCGGCCGCGCTTTCCATCATGAAGGCGCCGGGAGTGAAGTGGTAGCTGAAGGTGTTGTGGACGACGTCGCCCTTGCGGAAGCCCGCGGCATAGAGGGAGCGCGCGCCCCGGAACCAGTCGGGCTTCGCGCCCATCGGCTCGCAGATCGGGCCCGGCGAGCGGAACACGCGCCGGAACTCGCCCACGGGCACGATTGTCATGCCGCCGAAGGGCGGGTCTGCCGCCTGCACTTCCATCAGGTCGGACTTGCGGGTGACGGGCAGGGACGAAAGGGCGTCGCGGGACACGATATCGCCGGCCTCGACCCCGGCGAGCGTTCGTTGCCAGTAAGGCGCTTTGTCCTTGGCAAGCGCAATCAGGCCGCGCAACTCGGCGAACTGCTCGGCCTCACGCTGCTCCGGGTCCCGGATCTCCAGCTTGTCGTAGAAGTCGCCGTTTGCGGTCATGGTCCCTCATACCCAGCGTTTGCGCCGACGATAGAACTTGATGTCCCGGTAGCTCCTGCGCCCGGTCGAGCTGATGCCGAGGTAGAACTCCTTGACATCCTCGTTCTCCCGAAGATCCGACGCTACGCCATCCATCACGATGCGTCCGTTCTCCAGGATGTAGCCGTAATGGGCGTATTTGAGCGCCATGTTGGTGTTCTGCTCGGCCAGCAGGATCGAGCAGTTTTCCTCTTCGTTGATGCGCTTGACGATCTCGAAGATCTGTTCGACGAGTTGCGGGGCGAGCCCCATGGAGGGTTCGTCCAGCAGGATCATCTCGGGCCGGGACATGAGCGCGCGGCC
>JAPOZD010000187.1 GCA_026706245.1 Alphaproteobacteria bacterium | reverse complement strand
CCGCTAGGCAGCCGGTCACGGGCGGCGAACCGCGAGCACGAGGCCGATGGCGATGAGCGGCAGGGAAAGAAGCTGCCCCATCGTGACCGGCCCCAGGATAAAGCCCAGATGCGCGTCCGGCTCGCGGAACAGTTCAGCGAAGCAGCGCGCCAGCCCGTAACCAAGAAAGAAGACGCCCGCCAGCAGGCCGGGACGCGCCCGCACGCGTTCCCGGGAGGCCAACACCAGCATGACCACGCCCAGAACCGCACCTTCCAGCGCCGCTTCGTAAAGCTGGCTCGGATGGCGCGGCAGGCCGGCCGGGTCCGAGGGGAATACCATCGCCCAGGAAACGTCCGTCGCCCGGCCGTAGAGCTCCCCGTTCACGAAATTGGCAAGGCGGCCGAGAAGCAGCCCGACCGGGGCGACCGCCGCCACGACATCGCCCACGCGCAGGAAGGGGAGCTCGCGGCGGCGCGCGAACAGGAAGACCGCCAGCACGACCCCGGCGAGCCCGCCATGGAACGACATGCCGCCCTGCCAAAGGAACAGCGTCTCCTCCGGGTTCGCAAGGTAGTAGGCGGGCTTGTAAAACAGCACATAGCCGAGCCGGCCCCCGGCAACGACGCCCAGCACCATCCAGGCGAGCAGGTCGTCCACCCGTTCGGCGCGCATGAGGTAGGGCGGCAGCACGGCGAGGCGGCGCGCGAGCCGCCAGCCGACGACGAGGCCCGCGAGATAGGCGAGCGCATACCAGCGTATGCCCAGCGGCCCGAGCTCGATCGCCACCGGGTCGATGACGGGGAACGGGACGACAGGCAGAATCACGGCTGCGGCGTCGCCGGCCCCGGCCGGCCGGCACGATCTCCCGTGACAAGCATCATTTCATGGCCCATCCTGTCGGCGCGGTCGAAAAGCTATGCGCGGAGTCGAAGCCATGCAAACCGGAAAGCGCGTCCTGGACGATCTAGCCCGCATGGCCTCGGGCGCCGCAGGCGCAGCGGGCGCCGTTCGCGACGAGATGGAGTCGATGGTCCGCGACCGTCTGCAGAGCCTGCTCGATTCGATGGACCTTGTGCGGCGGGAGGATTTCGACGCCGTGCAGGAAATGGCGCAGAACGCGCGCATGGAGCAGGAGCGGCTGGAAGCGCGCGTCGCCGCCCTGGAGGCCCGGCTGGCAGAAAACGGCCAGTGAACGACATCGTCGTCGAGTATCCCTATGACGAGCCGCCGCCTGAGGGCGTGGCGCGGCAGGTGGCCGAAGGAATCTGGTGGGTGCGGATGCCGCTGCCCTTCGTGCTCGACCACATCAACCTCTACCTGCTGGAAGACGGGGACGGCTGGACCGTCGTCGATTGCGGGCTGAACAAGGACGGCGTGCGCGATCTCTGGGAGACGCTGATCCGGACGCTGCTTGCCGGGCGCCCGGTCCGCCGCGTGCTGGTCACCCATTTCCACCCGGACCATATGGGCCTCGCGCAATGGCTGCTCGCGCGCTTTCCCGAAGCGGAGCTCTGGATGAGCCTTGCGGAATGGCTCTGGTCTCATTTCGCCTTCGACGCCCGCGAACGCAACATGGAAGAGATGCTGCGCTTCTGGCGGCGCAACGGCATGGCCACGACGACCGTGGACGCCATGCGCGGGCGCGGCAATTTCTACGCCCAGAACGTCGTTCGGCCGCCCATCGTCTATCGCCGCATCCAGCATGGCGACACCATCCGCATCGGCGAGCGCGAATGGCAGGCGATCACCGGCTCCGGCCATTCGCCCGAGCATGTCTGCCTCGCCTGCCCGGAGTCGAAACTGCTGATCTCGGGCGACCAGGTGCTGCCGCGCATCACGACCAATGTCTCCGTGCTGTTCGTGGAGCCGGACGGCGACCCGCTGCAGCAGTTTCTCGACAGCACCCGCGCCTTCGCCCACCTGCCGGACGACACCTTCACGCTCTGCAGCCACGACCGGCCGTTCTACGGCCTGCATGAGCGGCTGGCGCAGTTGCGCGACCACCACCGGGTCCGCCTCGACGACGGCTGCGAAGCCCTGGCCGAACCAAGGCACGCCATCGACCTGCTGCCGGTCTTCTTCCACCGTCCGCTGGACCTGCACCAGCAGTCCTTCGCCATCGGCGAGTCGATCGCGCATCTCCACAATCTCTGGAGCGCGGGGCGCGCCGAGCGCGAGCAGGGACCCGACGGCGTCTTCCGGTTCATTCAGGCGTGAGGGAGATGCGGGAGACCCTGTCCGCCCTGCTTGAGCGTGTTACGGAAGAATCCGGGAATGCGCCGGCGCTCATCTATGGCGAAGAGGTCTGGAGCTACGCCGACCTGCTGGACCGTTCGCGCCGGGCCGCGGCGGCGCTGGCGGAACTCGGTATCGGGCGGGGCGACAAGGTCGCGCTCTGGCTGCCGAATGTGCCGGCCTGGCTCACGCTCTACTTCGCGCTCGGCCGCCTCGGCGCGGTCGCCGTGGCGGTCAACACCCGCTTCCGGGCGCTCGAAGTCGCCGACATCCTCACGCGGTCCGGCGCGAAGGCGCTCGCCATGTGGCCGGGCTTCAAGGACATCGACTTCGCCGGCCTGCTGGCCGAGATCGGCGAGGACGCGCTCGCCGGCCTGGAGCGGGTGCTGGTCCATGACGAGGGCGAGGCGCCGGTCCCGGAATGGGTCGCCGGCAAGCCGGTCACGGCGGTGCGGGCGCTGTTCGAGTCCCCGCCGCTCCGGGACGATTGCGCGGCGCCGGGCGACCCCTGCAACATCTTCACCACCTCCGGCACGACCTCGAAGCCCAAATTCGTGCTGCACGGCCAGGAGCCGGTGACACGCCATGCCCGCGACTGCGTCTCCGCCTTCGGCTGGGACCGGCCGGGCGCGGTGAGTTACCAGGCGACGCCGCTCTGCGGGGTGTTCGGCTTCTCGACCATGATGGCGACGGTCGCCGCCGGCGCGCCCAACGTCCTGGCCCCACTCTTCACGCCGGGCGAGGCCGCCAAGGCAGTCCGTCGCCACAAGGTCACGCATTTCATGGGCACGGACGATATGTATGCGGGCATGCTGGCCCTGCGCGAAGAGCCGGAACCCTTTCCGAGCCTCCGTCTTTGCGGCTATGCGCTGTTCAACCCGACGCTGGAGGATTTCGCGGCGCGGACGATGGCGCGCGGCGTGCCGCTGATCGGGCTTTACGGCATGAGCGAGGTCGGCGCGCTGATGGCCGTGCAGAAGATCGACGCGCCGCTGGAGGACCGGCTTGCCGGCGGCGGCTATCCCGTGGCGCCCGAAGCCGTGGTGCGGGTGCGCAATGTCGAGACCGGCGAGCTCTGCCCGCCCGGCGTCTCCGGCGAGGTCGAAATGCGCTGTCCGAGCCTTTTCCTGCGCTATGAAGGCAACCCGGAGGCGACGGCCGCGGCGATGACCGAAGACGGCTTCCTGCGCACCGGCGATGCGGGCCGGATGCGCGCCGACGGCAGCTTCGTCTATGAGGCGCGCATGGGCGACACGCTCCGCCTCGCCGGGTTCTTGACGGCTCCGAGCGAGATCGAGGCGCATATCGAGACGCACCCCACGGTTGCCGGCTGCCAGGTCGTCGGCGTCGCTACCCCCCGCGGCCCGCGGGCCTTCGCCTTTGTGCGCCCGGCCGAAGGCCCCTATGACGAAACGGCGCTCCTCGCCTGGTGCCGGGAGACCATGGCCAACTACAAGGTGCCCGTCCGCGCCGCCGCCATAGACGCCTTCCCCGTCACCCACAGCGCCAACGGCACCAAGATCCAGAAGGCCGAACTCCGCCGCATGGCGGAGGCCATGGAAGCGGATGCGGTTTCCGTGCAAAGTGCTTCAGCGGCTGAGTAATGGACCGGGTGGCGGTTTCGGTCTGGCCTGAATTCATCCGTATTTCGCCAACGGGACGCTCGCGGCAAATTTCACTTGTCACGCAGCCTTTGTGCTTTCGCGCAATCGTGCCTGCGCGAGGTCCCAGGAGGCCTGCCGTCTCATCCAGAAACCGGCATTGCTCCAGCCGATCCGCTCGAGCGCCAGCGCCATCGACGGTGAAATGCCCGAATGGCCGTTGAGCAGGCGCGATAGCGTATGTCGCGCTACACCCAGCTGCACGGCGGCGTATGTCACCGTCCATCCCATCTCCTCGATGCAGTCGCGGACCGTCTCTCCCGGATGGGACGGGTTCAGCATCGCATCGGTCATCAATGTCTCTCCATAGTGACAGTCAACCGGGTCGATATCCTCCGATTGCCGCGCGTCGGCAAGATCCGACAGGATGCATCGAAGCCAAAAACACGATGCCCGGGTCCGGGCGCTGTTCAATTGGAGTCCCGCGCGGATTCCGTGCAGACTGGGCACGCCTGACAATGGAGACAGACGAGTGACCGGCTGGCGCGATGCCCTTCCTTCCGACGGCCTGCTGGCGGTGGTCAAGCGGGACTGCCCGACCTGTGTCCTCGTAGCGCCGGTCCTTGCGGAGCTGGCGGCAGAAGGGGCCGTGGCGGTCACGCAGGACGATCCCGCCTTTCCCGAGGGCGCCGCGCCCCGTCACGACAGCGATCTCGAGCTTTCTTATCGGCTCGACATCGGGACCGTGCCGACCTTGATCCGGTTCAATGACGGCCGGGAAGCCGAGCGCGCGATCGGGTGGAACAAGGCCGAGTGGCGCGCACTCACCGGCCGCTCCGACCTCGGCGAGGACCTTCCCGAGAACCAGCCCGGATGCGGGTCGCTCTCGGTCGAGTTCGGGATGCCGGAGAGGCTGGCGGTGCGCTTCGGCGACATCCCGCTCTCGGCGCGGAAGATCGTGGTGGAAGACCATGACGATCCGATGGAGGCGGCCTTCGACCGCGGCTGGACCGACGGGCTGCCGATCGTGCCGCCGACCGACCTGCGCGTCGCCCGGATGCTGGCCGGCACGACCCGGGCTGCCGATGAGATCATCGGGAAAATCCCGCCCAATCTCGCGTCCTGCACAGTGGAAAAGGCAGCCATCAACGCAGTCATGGCCGGCTGCCGGCCCGAATATTTCCCGACCGTCCTGGCGGCAGTCGAAGCCGCGCTGATACCGGGCTTCTCGATGCACGGCCTGCTCTGCACAACCCATTTCGCCGGGCCGGTCATCATCGTGAACGGCCCCGTCGCGCGGCGCATCGGCATGAACTGGGGGTTGAACGCCCTCGGCCAGGGCAACCGCGCAAATGCGACCATCGGCCGGGCCTTCCAGCTCATCATCCGCAATGTGGGCGGCGGCAGGCCGGGCGAAATCGACCGGGCAATGCAGGGCAATCCGGGCAAATACACCTTCTGCTTCGCCGAGGACGAGACCGACCCGGATTGGACGCCGCTTTCGGTTTCGCGCGGCATGCCAACGGGCGCGTCCGCCGTCACCCTCTTCCACGGCGAGGGGGTGAGCGGCTTCACGGACCAGAAGAGCC
>JAPOZD010000145.1:603-5460 GCA_026706245.1 Alphaproteobacteria bacterium | reverse complement strand
GGGGTTTCTAGAAGGATGGCGAGTCCTGATTTCTCGGTCCTGCCGTCCGTGGACCGCCTGCTCGAAGACCCCGCCCTTGCCGCGGCGGCTGCGGAATACGGGCGGGCCGAAGCGCTGGCGGGTGCCCGGCAGGCGCTCGCAGATGCGCGGCGGACGCTCGGAGCCGGCGGCGCGCTCGACGCCGCTGAACTCGGCCCGGCGGCGGCGGCGCATATTGCGACGCGGGGGCGGCCTTCGCTGCGGCGGGTGTTTAACCTGACCGGCGTGGTGCTGCACACCAATCTCGGCAGGGCGCCGCTCCCGCGGGAGGCGATGGCCGCCATCGCGGAGGTTGCCGGCAATTGCAACCTCGAATACGACCTGGAGACGGGCCGGCGGGGCGACCGGGACTCCCATGTCGAGACCCTGCTGACGGAACTTACCGGCGCGGAAGCGGCCCTGGTGGTCAACAACAACGCCGCCGCCGTCCTGCTGGTGCTGAACAGCCTCTCGGCCGGGCGCGACGCGCTGGTTTCGCGCGGCGAGCTGGTCGAGATCGGCGGCTCCTTCCGCATGCCGGAGATCATGGCCCGCGCCGGCGCGCGCATGGTCGAGGTCGGCACGACCAACCGCACGCACGCCAGCGACTTCGAGGCCGCCATCGGCCCGGAAACCGGCTGCGTGATGAAGGTGCACACCTCCAACTATGAGGTCGTCGGCTTTACGGCATCGGTGCCGGACGACCGCCTGGCCCGCATCGCGGAGGCGGCGGGCGCGCCCTATGCGGTCGATCTGGGCGCGGGCCAGCTGGTCGATCTCGCGCGCTACGGGCTGCCGCAGGAGCCAATGCCGGGCCAGGCACTCGCCGCCGGGGCCGGGCTCGTCACCTTCAGCGGCGACAAGCTGCTGGGCGGCCCGCAAGCCGGCATCGTCGTCGGGCGCGCGGACCTCGTCGCGGTGCTCAAGCAGAACCCGATGCGCCGCGCCATGCGCCTCGGCAAGCTCTCCCTCGCAGCTCTGGAAGCGGTGCTGCGGCTTTACCGCGACCCGGACCGGCTGGCCGAACGCCTGCCTGCGCTCAGGGCGCTGACCCGTCCGGTGGAGGAAATCGAGGCCCAGGCGCACCGGCTCGCCCCGGCGATGGAGGGCGCGGAAGTCATGACCGTCGCAAGCCAAATCGGTTCCGGGTCGCTGCCGGTGGAGCGCCTCGAAAGCCGGGCGCTGGCGCTGTCCGCACCCGGCGGCAAGGCGCTGGAGGCGCGCGCGGCGGCGTTCCGCCGGCTGCCCATTCCGGTCATCGGGCGCATCTCTGAGGGGCAACTGCTCTTCGACCTGCGCACGCTTGACGACGAAGACGCATTCCTGTCCCAACTGGCCCCATGATCGTCGCGACGGCCGGGCATATCGACCACGGCAAGACCTCGCTGGTGAAGGCGCTGACCGGCACTGATGCCGACCGGCTGCCGGAAGAAAAGGCGCGCGGGCTTACCATCGACCTCGGCTTCGCCTACTGGCAGGCCGGTCCCGGCCAGACTGTCGGCTTCATCGACGTGCCGGGGCATGAGCGCTTCATCAAGAACATGCTGGCCGGCGTCACCGGCATCGATGCGGCGCTCTTGATCGTGGCCGCCGACGACGGGCCAATGCCGCAGACGCGCGAGCATCTGGCGATCCTCGACCTGCTGGGCGTGCAGCGCGGCATCATCGCCGTCACCAAGGCGGACCGCGCGGAGCCGGAGCGCGTGCAGGCGGTGGCCGAAGAGGCGCAGGCGCTCGCGGCGGATACGGGGCTCGGCGCCGCGCCGGTGTTGCCCGTCTCCGCGATAACGGGCGAGGGCGTGCCGGAATTGCAGCGCATGCTGCAACGGCTTGCGGGCGCGGTCGGGCGGCGGCGGGCGTCGGGGCGTTTCCGGCTTGCGGTGGACCGCAGCTTCACCCTGCGCGGCGCGGGCCTCGTGGTCACCGGCACGGCATTTTCGGGTGCGGTCAAGGTCGGCGACCGGCTGATGGTGTCGCCTGGCGGCGTCGAAGCGCGGGTGCGGGCGATCCATGCCGAGAATGTCGAGGCCCATGCCGCCCAGGCGGGGCAGCGCGTCGCGCTCAATCTTGCCGGGGCCGGCCTCCGCCGCCACGCCGTCTCGCGGGGCGACTGGCTGCTGGCGCCGGAGGCCCACGGGCCGACGCGCCGGATCGACGTAAGGCTCCGGGTGCTCGGCAGCGAGGCGCGGCCGCTCCGTGACCGCACGCCCGTGCATGTCCATCTGGGCGCAGCGGATATGACCGGCAGGGTCGCGGTGCTGGACGGACCGTCCATCGCGCCCGGCGAAGCCGGCTGGGCGCAATTGCTGCTGGACCGCGAGATCGGCGCGCTGGCCGGCGACGGCGTCGTGCTGCGCGACCAGTCGGCGATGCGCACCATGGCGGGCGGGCGCGTCGCTGATCCGTTTCCCCCGGCGCGCGGCCGGGCGCGGCCGGAGCGGCTGGCGGAACTTGCCGTGCGCGCCGGGGAGGACCCGTTTGGCGGCCTGGTGGAGGCGGCACCGTTCGGGTTCGACTTCGCCCGGTTCGTGCTCGCGCACAACCTGAACGACGCGGAGCAGGCGGCGCTGAGGCGACGACAAGGCGTGGTGTTTGCAGGTCCGGTGGCGGTCGATGCCGGGCGCTGGCAGGCGCTATCGGACGCCTTCGAGCGGGAGGTGGACGCCTGGACGGCGGCGCATCCGGACAGCCCCGGTCTCGGCCCCGTCGCGCTCCGCCGGCGGCTGGACCCGGTGCCGCCGCGCGACATCGCCGAGGCGGCGCTGGCCGCGCTGGCGGGGGCGGGCAGGCTTGCGCGCTCTGGCGGTTTCGTCCACAGGCCGGGCCATCGCGCGGCGCTTGCCCCGGAGGAGGAAGCGCTCTGGCAGCGTATCGAACCGCTGGTCATGGAAGGCGGCCTGCGTCCGCCCCGCGTGCGCGAGCTCGCCGAGATGCTGAAGGTGGATCACGCCCGGGTGGACCAGGTGTTGCGGCAGGCCGGCCGCTTCGGGCTGGTGAGGCGCGTCGCGGACAATCGCTGGTTCCCGCCCGCCGCGCTCAAGGGGCTGGCCGACATCGCCGAGACCCTGGCGGCGGAGAGCCCTGATGGCCGTTTCACGGCAGCCGCCTACAAGGACCGCTCCGGCATAGGGCGCAATGTCACCATCGAGCTGCTGGAATTCTTCGACAAGGAAGGCTTCACCCGGCGCGAAGGCGATGCGCGCCGGATTGTCAGGGAATGGCGGGGATGACGGTGGATGAGGCTCTGGTTGCGCGCCGTTCGGTCCGGGCGTTCCTGCCGGACCCCGTGCCGCGCGCAACGGTCGAGGAAATCCTGCATATCGCCGCCAGGGCGCCGAGCGGCCAGAACACGCAGCCCTGGAAGGTCTATGCGGTGGACGGTGCGGTCCGGGAGCGGTTGTGCGCCGCGGTGCTCGCACGCCGCGAATGCCGGCCCTGGCCGGAGCGCGAATATCCGGGACAGCCGCGCGACCTGCCGGACGTCTTCCGCCGGCGCCGGCGCGAGAATGGCATCGGTCTGTACCAGCTGCTCGGCATCGGCAAGGACGACCGGGAGGCGGCGGACGCGCAGCAGCGGCGGAACTACCTCTTCTTCGGTGCGCCGGTCGGCTTGTTCGTCCTTGTCCATAAGGCCCTGAGCATCGGAAGCTGGGTCGATACCGGCATGTTCCTCCAGGCGATCATGCTAGCGGCGCGGGCGCGCGGGCTGGATACCTGCCCGCAAGGGGCATGGGCCAATTTCCACACTGTGGTGCGTGTCCATGTCGGGGCCGGCAAGGACGAGACACTGATATGCGGAATGGCGCTTGGCCACGCCGACCCGGAGGCCAAGGTCAACCGCTTCGGGACCCCGCGCGCGCCGCTCGAAGAGTTCGTGACCTTCGTGGACGACAAGGAGCCCCCATGCGCATAGAAGACATACGCGTTCACCTGCTGGTGCTGCCCTGGCGGGAGCAGCCGGCCTTCCAGCGCGGCTATGCGCGGGAGCGCAATGTGCTCGCGGTCGAGATCGAGACGCGCTCGGGCCATGTCGGGCTCGGCTACCAGCTCTATCTGCGCGAGGGCTTCCGCACGGTGAAGGAATGCCTGGTGGAGACGATGGTGCCTCACCTGATCGGCCGCGACGCCAGCGAGGTCGAGGCAATCTGGCGCGAGCTCTGGACCGCCTCGCTGGCGGACGGGCGCGGCGGGGCGCCGGTGCTGGCGCTGTCGGCCATCGACGTGGCGCTCTGGGACATTGTGGGCCAGGCCGCCGGGATGCCGCTGCACCGGCTCTGGGGCCATTACCGCGCCGAGGCGCCCGCCTACGGCTCCGGCGTCTGGCGGGGGCTCGAACCCGACGCGATGGTGGAGAAGGCGCTGCGCTTCAAGGCGGAGGGCTATCCGGCGGTCAAGATGCAGGTCGGCCATGCCTGGACGGACGCGGAGGACTTGGAGCATGTCCGCCGGGTGCGCGAGGCGGTCGGGCCGGAGGTCGATATCATGGTCGATGTCAACATGGCCTGGACCGCCGATCACGCCATCCTGCAGGGCCGCAAGCTGGAGCAATACGGCATCTACTGGCTGGAGGAGCCGGTGGTGCCGGACGATTTCGCCGGCTATTTCCGGATCGCGGACGCGCTCGACCTCCGGGTCGTCGGCGGCGAGAGCCACATGACCCGCTACGACCTCAAGCCCTTCTTCGAGAACCCGAAGCTGCCGATCCTGCAGCCGGACGTGGTGCGCGGCGGGTTGACGGACTTGCGCAAGACGGCGGCGATCGCGGACACCTGGGGCATGACCATCGCCCCGCATCTCTATCCCGAACTGATGATCCCGCTCATGGCCTCGATCCCGAAC
>JAPOZD010000145.1:0-593 GCA_026706245.1 Alphaproteobacteria bacterium | reverse complement strand
GATATGGGGCTGATGCAGGACCTGTTCACCGATCCGCCGCTCGTCCGGAACGGCATCGTCCGCGCCCCGGAGACGCCCGGCCACGGCCTCACCTTCACCGAGGAGGCGATGAAGGAGGGCCGCATCGCCTGAGGACGGCGGCCCCGTTCTGGAAAATGCCGAGACCCTGTGCCACGATGGGAAATCTTTAGCCGGAGAGCATGTCATGGACGGGCAGCAGGCCATCGGGAACCGGGTTGAGGCGGATGCGGAGGCGTCGGCCTATGTGCCGCCGCTCCAGTTGACGGAGGGACAGCCGCCGCCCATCGCCGCGAATGGCGGGCTCTCCTACATGTCGTTCGATCGGGACGGCGACGCCGGGACCGCTGCGGCGCTGGAGGCGGCGTTTCAGGAGATTGCCGACGGGCACAGCCAGGAGCTTGTCGACCGGCTCGACAATGCGCCTCCGGGCCCTATCGAGACCAAGTGGGGCCTCGGATTCCGTGGCTATGACGAGTGCGTGGAGCATATCCGGGCCAACGGCATTGAGGCCCCGGAAGGCGGCGTGGCGCTTCCGCTTCGGTACACCGTCTATGAGCACCCGTCCTATTCCG
>JAPOZD010000282.1 GCA_026706245.1 Alphaproteobacteria bacterium | reverse complement strand
GAGCGGCAGCCGGCGCTGGAGCGCGGTATATTCGGGCGGCGCGGCGGCGGGCGCGTGGGGGGTGGCGGTGTCGGACATGGGCGCCGGCGGCTTATACGCCTTGCGCCCGGCTGGCGCTATGCTGGCGGGAGGGAGGAGGCTGCATGATTCCGGACTACGAGATCTACGGCCTGCGCTACGGGCGCGAGGATTTCCGCCCGGAAAGCGAGATGTATCTGGACGGCGACCCGGCGGTGCAGGCGCCCGGCCTCGACTTCTATTTCTGGGTCATACGCGGCGGCGGGCGGGTCTGGGTGGTCGATTGCGGCTATGCGGTGCGCGTCGGCGACCGGCTCGGCCACGACACGCTCTACGACCCGGCCGACGGCCTGCGCCGGCTCGGCATCGACCCGGCGACCGTCTCGGATGTCATCGTCACCCATTGCCATTACGACCATGTCGGCAACCTCGAAGCCTTCCCGCAGGCGGTGTTTCATATCCAGGACCGCGAGATGCTGACCGTCACCGGACGGGACGTGACCCATCCGGCGCTCAAGATGTACGGCAAGCGCAACACGCTGACCCTTGTCGGGCTGAACTATGACGGGCGCTGCCGGTTTTACGACGGCGACGGCCCGCTTGCGCCCGGTCTCTCGCAAATCCTGGTCGGCGGCCATTCGCGCGGCCAGATCGCGCTGGAGGTGGCGACGCGGCGGGGGCCGGTGATCGTCGCCTCGGACGCCGTGCATCTCTACGAGGAGATGGAGCGGGCGCGGCCCTTCCGCGTCTTCTACGACCTGCGAGAGATGTTCGAGGGCGAAATCCTGCGCTTCGACCTGGAGCCCGCGCCCGGATGATCGTCGAACGACGCGCGAGCTGGGAAGAGGTCCGGGCGGCCTTCCGCTGGCGGGTGCCGGCGCGCTACAACATGGCCGAACACGCCTGCGAACGGCATGTCGGCAGCCGCCGCCCAGCGATGATCTGCCCGGACCCGGCAGGCGGCGAGCCCCGCCTCTGGTCGTTCCGGGAGCTTTCGCGGCTCTCCAACCGGCTCGCCAATGCGCTCGCCGCCGCAGGCGTCGGCCGCGGCGACCGGGTGGCCGTGCTGCTGGGGCAGGGCGTCGAGACCGGGCTTGCCCATCTCGCCGCCTACAAGCTCGGCGCGGTCGCGCTGCCGCTCTTCACGCTGTTCGGCGAGGAAGCGCTGGCCTACCGGCTCGGCCATTCCGGCGCGAAGGCGCTCATCACCGACGCGGACGGCCGCGAGAAGGTGTCGGCGCTCGACCTGCCGGCGCTTTCGACCGTGATCGCGGAGGACTTCTGGGACGTGGTCGAACGAGCCTCGGACCGTTTCGAGGCGGTCGATACCGGCCCCGACGATCCGGCGCTGCTGATCTACACCTCCGGCACCACGGGTCCGCCCAAGGGCGCGCTGCACGGCCACCGGGTGCTGCCGGGGCACCTGCCGGGCGTGGCCTTGCCGCAGGAGTTCTTCCCGCAGCCGGGGGACCTGTTCTGGACGCCGGCGGACTGGGCCTGGGCCGGCGGCCTGCTGGACGTGCTGCTGCCGGCCTGGGCGGCGGGCGTGCCGGTGCTGGCCTCGCGCGCGGGCAAGTTCGACCCGGAGGAGACATTCGCGCTCATTGCGCGCCACGGCGTGCGCAACGCCTTCCTGCCGCCGACGGCGCTCAAGATGATGCGCCAGGCATCCGGGGCCGCGCAGCGCACGCCCGGCCTCGCCATGCGCAGCATCGGCAGCGGCGGCGAGAGCCTGGGTGAAGAGCTGCTCGGCTGGGGGCGCGAGGTGTTCGGCCTCACCATCAACGAATTTTACGGGCAGACGGAATGCAATCTCGTCGTGGGCAATTGCGCGAGCCTGTTTCCGGTCCGGCCGGGCTGGCTCGGGCGGGCGATACCGGGCCATGAGGTCGCGGTGCTGGACGGCGCCGGCGCCCCGTTGCCTCCGGGCGAATCGGGCGAGATCGCCGTCCGCCGTCCGGACCCCGTCATGTTCCTCGGCTACTGGCGCGACGAGGAAGCCACGGCAGCCAAGTTCAACGGCGAGTGGCTGCTGACCGGCGACCTCGGCGTCATGGACGGGGACGGCGCCTTCCGCTTCGTCGGGCGCGAGGACGACGTGATCTCCTCGGCCGGCTACCGCATCGGCCCCGGCGAGATCGAGGAATGCCTGATGGGCCATCCGGCGGTCGCCATGGCGGCGGCGGTCGGCGCGCCGGACCCGGTGCGCGGCGATATCGTGAAGGCGTTCGTGGTGCTGCGCGAGGGCGAGGCGCCGACGGAGGCGCTGGAAGCCGCGCTCAGCGCCCATGTCCGCGAGCGCCTGTCCGCGCATGAATATCCCCGGGCGGTGGAGTTCGTGCGCGAGCTGCCGATGACCGCCACCGGCAAGATCCGCCGCCGCGACCTGCGCCAGCGGGAGCGCGAGAAGGCGGGCCTCGCGTGAGCGCGCCGCGGAAGACCGCAATCCGGTTCGCGCCCGGCGTCCCGCGCCGATGAATGCGACCGCGCTCATCGTCACCGTCTGCTTCGCCCAGTTCGTCGGGCAGATGGGCTCCACCACGTTCAACGGCCTGCTTCCGGTGCTCAGGGACGAGTGGGGGCTGACCAACACCCAGGGCGGCCTGCTGTCAGGCATCATCTTCGGTGTCTATGCGCTTTCGGTGCTGGTGCTGGTGACCGCAACCGACCGGTTCCAGGCCCGCCGCATCTACATGATCGGCGTCTTCGCCAGCACGGTCAGCCATCTGGGCATGGCCTATGTGGCCCACGATTTCGCAACGGGCATGATCTTCCGCGCGATCGCCGGTTTCGGCTGGGCCGGGACCTACATGGTCGGGCTCCGGGTTCTGAGCGACGAGCTGGAAGGGCGGATACGCTCGCGCGGCGTGGCCTTCCACGCGGCCGCGATGGGCATAGGCGGCTCGCTCTCCTTCTTCCTTGCGGGCGAGATCGACCGGTGGCTCGGCTGGGAGGCGGCCTTCCTGGTCAGCGCCGCCGGCACGGCAGGCGCGTTCCTGGTCGCGCTGCTGCTGTTCCCGCGCCGCGAGCCGACGCCCTCCGGCACCAATCCGCTCGCCGATTTCCGGCATGTGTTCCGCAACCGCTCCGCCATGGCCTATATCGCCTGCTACGGCGTGCATACCTGGGAGATGTTCGCGGTGCGCTCCTGGGCGGTCGCGTTCCTGACTTTCGCGGCGATGCGCTCCGGCCTCGGGCCGGAATACTGGTTTGCGCCCACCGTGGTCGCCATGCTGATGGAGCTTCTCGGTACCGCAAGCAGCATCGCCGGCAACGAGTTCGCGATCCGCATCGGGCGCCAGCGCTGGGTGTTGCTCACGATGAGCGTGTGCATGGCGCTCGCCTGCGCCACGGGCTTCATCTCGGCCTGGGGCTACTGGGCGGCGGCGGTGCTCTGCATCCTCTACAACATGGTGATCTACGCGGATTCGTCATCGCTCACGGCCGGCACGGTCGGCGCCTCGCAGCCCGAACGGCGCGGCGCCACCCTCGCCCTCCACGCGCTCTCCGGTTACGGGATGGGCTTCGTCGGGGCGGTGGTGCTGGGCGGCATCCTCGACCTCATGGGCGGCGAGAGCGTGCTGGCCTGGGGCGTCGGTTTCGCGCATATAGCGCTGGTGATGGCGCTCGGGCCGCTGGCCCTGCGGTTCCTGAAGCCGGCGGACCTTGCAGGCGACCGGGCGATCCGTCCCGGACCGGGAAGGACATGACGGCCATGCACGAAGACGAGGTGCTTGCCGCGAACGAGGCCTTCTACTGCGCCTTCGACGATGGCGACCGGGAGGCCATGCGCCGGCTCTGGGCCGAACGCGCGCCTGTCGTCTGCGTCCATCCGGGCGGCGCGGCGATCATCGGGCGCGAAGCCGTGCTCGCAAGCTGGGACGCGATCCTGGGCGCGCCGACGCGGCCGGCCATCGTGTGCCTCTCGCCGAACGCGCTGTGCTATGACGGTTTCGCTCTGGTAAGCTGCGTGGAGCGGCTGTCCGGCGGCGTCCTGGTCGCAACCAACGGGTTCGTGCTGGAAGACGGCGTCTGGCGGATGGCGCTCCACCAAGCCGGCCCGGCGCCCGGAGGCCGCTGACGCGGCCGCCCCGTTTCCGCGTGGAGGAGAACACGCACCATGCCGACCGCCCATGTCAATGGCACCGAAATCTTCTATTCCCTCGAGGGCCCGCAAACCCGCCCGGTGGTGACGCTGTCGCACTCGCTGATGGCAAGCTACCGCATGTGGGACGCGCAGATGCCGGCGCTCCGGGACTATTGCGTGCTGCGCTACGACACGCGCGGCCACGGCGCCTCGGCGGCCCCGGAAGGCCCCTACACGCTGGAGATGCTGGCCGACGACGCCATCGCGCTGCTGGAAGAACTGGGCATCCAGAAGACGGTATTTTGCGGGCTGTCGATGGGCGGAATGACTGCGCAGACGCTGGCCCTCAAGCGCCCGGACCTGCTGCGCGGGCTGATCGCCGAGGCCCGCCAGCAATGGAAGGAGCGCATTGCGGCGGCGGAGGAGAACGGCATGGACTCCATGGTCGAGGCCACCATCGACCGCTGGTTCTCGCCGGAATTCTGCGAGCACCACGGGCAGGAGGTGGACGCGGTGCGCGCCATGATCCGCACAACCCCGCTCGCCGGCTACAAGGGCTGCGCGGCGGCCATCTCGCAGCTGGACCTGACCGACCGGCTGCACGAAATCCATGTGCCGACGCTTGCCATCGTGGGCGAGAACGACCCCGGCACGCCGGTTTCCGCGCATGAGGTGATCGCGGCCAAGATCCCCTCGGCCGACCTGCTGGTGCTGCCGCGCGCGCGCCACCTCTCCAATATCGAGGACTCGCTCGGCTTCAACACCGCGCTCCGCGCCTTCCTGATGGAGCACTCCGGCGCCCGCACCAAGGCGGGCGAGATGTACGGGTTCTAGCCCGGAGGCGCTCCGGCGCCGGGCGCCAGACAGCGCAGTCCGCAATGAGCGAGGCGGGTGGACCGCCCGGTCGCCCCGGCGCCCGCCGGCGCGCCGAACGATATTCCGGGGAGACGGTTTATGTCCGACCCTTTGCTGTCTTCCTTTTCGATCCGCCATGTCGCATTCCGCAACCGCATCATGAGCACGAGCCATGCCTGCGGGCTGGAGGAGGGCGGCATGCCGGGGGAACGCTATCAGGCTTATCACGAGGAAAAGGCGAAGGGCGGCATCGCGCTCACCATGTTCGGCGGTTCGTCGAACGTGGCGGTGGATTCCCCGTCGATCTTCAGGCAGCTGGATGTCGGCACGGATGCCGTGATCCCCTATCTGCAGCGGTTCTCGGAACGGATCCATGCCAGGGGCGCCCGGCTGATGTGCCAGATCACGCATCTCGGCCGGCGTGGCGAGCCCTATGCCGGCCAATGGCTGGCGACCGTCGCGCCGAGCCGGGTGCGGGAAACGCTCCACCGCAGCATTCCGAAGGAAATGGATGGCCACGACATCGACAGGATCGTCCGCGCC